>JAKVCE010000021.1:12913-15651 GCA_022447405.1 Planctomycetota bacterium
CGCGTTGGAAGCGCACCCGACCTTCAGCCCGCTCCACCTCATGCCACGCAGCTCCCCCTACGCTGGTCGCGGTCGGATCGAAGGCGCCGCCGGAGGCTTTAGAGAGAGAGTCGCAGAGCGCGAGCAGCGCGTCGAAGTCCCCGTCGACGCCGACCCAGCCTGCGGCGGCGTTCCTGTTGACGCGGGAGACGACGCTGTCTCGCTCAAAGCGAGAGAGGCGCGCGTGCTCATCTTCGATGAGCTCGAGCGCCTCCTCTGCTGCCGCGCGCAAGAAGCCCGCGTCCTCACCGATGAGCACCGCCTCGAAGCGAGTGCCCATCGCCTGCGCCGCGAGCCGGACGGTCTCCATCTCGCGGGCGCGAGGCAGCCCCTCAGGCGGGGCTTGCGGTCATGGTCTCGGGGTCGAAGGTCCAGGCCTTGCCATCCCAAGCTGAGCGCGTGGCGAGATCCACGACGACCATCACCTGAGCGGCGAGGTCGACCTGGCTCTGGTTCTGCTCCCTGGTGCGCACGCAGCGCAGCCAGTCGAGGCGCAGAGCCTCCTGGGGGCTCACGTTCCCGCACTTGATCGTGCGAGGCTCGATGTCGTCAGCGAAGGGTCGCTGCGGTTGCAGGACGCAGTTGTTGCTGCCCAGCAAGAGGTCGGCCTCGTGCCCACGGATGAGGACCTCGAGCCCGTTCTCATTGCAGGTCGAGCCCGCGACGACCATGGTGTGCTCCTTCTCGAACTCCACCGTCAGGTTGACCTGGTCGTGGTTGTCCATGGCCTTGTCGATGTAGTGCCCGCCAGCGCAGGTGACGCGAGTCGGCCAGCCGCGGTCGAGGGAGAACATCATCGGGGTCATCATGTGGACCAGGAGGTCACCGATGATGCCGGTGGACCAGCGCGAGTAGCGGCGCCAGCGGTGATAGACCTCGGTGTCCCACTCGGCCTCGCCTCCAGGACCACACCAGGCCTCCCAGTCGAGCTGCTCGCCCGGCTGGACCCTGTCGTCGATCCCGTAGAGCCACTCACCATCGCGTGAGTTCCTGCAGTAACCGGTCTGACTGAAGGTCGGGTGGCCGATCCCGCCCTCGGCGATGACCTTCTTCGCCTCCTGATACTTGCCGTACATCATGTACTGCGTGCCGACCTGCAGGCGCATGTCAGGGTTCGCCGCCATGACCTCGCGCATCCAGAGGGCGTCATCCAGCTTCAGGGTCATCGGCTTCTCGACGTAGACGTCCTTGCCCGCCTCGATGGCGTCCACGGACTGCTGAGCGTGCCAGTGCTCGGGCGAGGCGATGAGCACGCAGTGGATGTCATCGCGAGCGAGCAGCTCGCGGTAGTCGCGGTAGGCCTCGACAGTGACGCCCTCTTGGTCATTGCGCGCCTGGTCGAGGCGGCCATCAAGGCGCGGCTTGCAGACGTCGGAGAGCGCCACGACGTGGACCTTCTCCTGACCCGTCTTGTTCTGGTTGATGGTGGACCCGAGGTGTCCGCCGCCCATACCTCCGACGCCGATGATGCCCATGCGGATCGGCTCGTCAGCGCCGAGGGGGGCGCGAGCAGAGGCCTTGACGAGCGGGCGAGTGTTCGGGCCGATGGCGCAAGCGGTCGTCGCAGCGGCTGCTGCTGAGCCGGCGATGAACTGGCGGCGGGTCGTGGACTTGTTCTTCACGGGGGGTCTCCTTCGTTTGCCGTGAGTCTGGGGTCGCTCTCCCTGGGAGCGCGGTGGCCCAGAGTCTAACGGCGACCCGCCGAAGCGGGGAAGAGGCCATCCAAGACGCGCGTCGCGACCTCCAGGTGGGATTCAGCGATAAAGAGGTGATCCCGGTCAAAGCTGCAGACGCAGCCCAAGGGGACGCCGGCCGCTGCCAGGGCGCCCGTGACATGGGCCAGGAAGCCCACGAGCTCCCAGTCCATCGCCATCGAGAATCGAACCCACGCCAAGTCCCGCTCCACCCTCGCCTCCGGGTGCCGCTCTAAGACCCCCTCAAGCGCGTCTGCGGCGATGAGAAGGGTGGTGCCCTCCTCCTCCCTGATGATCTGCGCTGGAGCGCGCCCCAGGAGGGCCAGGTCCTCGACTCGAGGCCCTTGAGGGAAGCCCACGAGGGCGAAGCGGCCCCCCTCAACCTGCCAGGTAGTGCCCTTGAGGGCCTCCTGGAGGGATTTGGTCGGCTCGCTGAGGCCCTCTTCGGGACCTCCAAACATGTTTTTTTCAGGAACCATGGCTTTCTTGGGGAGTTGGGGCGTAGAGCCTGTACTCGTTTCGCCAGCGCAGTTTATCCTCATAGAAGCCATTCCAAGCTCGCATAGAGTCAACGAACCCAAACTCCCATGAAGCCCATAGCCATTATCGCCGTCGGAATCGGAGCCCTCGCAGGGGGCGCCATCGGCGCCAGCCTCCTCGGCGTCATCGTCTCACAAGATTCCCCGACCCCCGCGGCCGCGACGCCTGCGACGGTCACTGAGTACGTCCAAGCAGAGACTGACGACAGCCACATCCTCGAGCTCGCCTCCCTCCGCGCCGAGGTCGATTCCCTCCGTGATGAGATCGCTCGCCTCAGCACTGTCCGTGAGAGCGCAGTCGAAGAGGTGGCCGCCCCCGCCGCCATCACGACCGCCGCTCCCAACCGCGACATGATCCTGAGCGTCATGCAGCAAGAGGAGGATCGCAAGGAAGAGGAGCGCCGCCTCGAGCGTGAAGAGCGTGCGAAGGAAGAGCTCGACCGCCGCGTGCAGCGGATCGCCGAGA
>JAKVCE010000210.1:0-1377 GCA_022447405.1 Planctomycetota bacterium
GATGACGACGACGTTGGGGCGGTCATCCGCCGGGCGCGGCGGCGCCTTGGGGAGGAGCTCACAGGCCGCGATGAGGGAGCCCGCGGCGACGACGAGGAGAGAGGGCTTGCGCATGGCAAGACCCTAGCAAAGGCCAGCGCCCTCTGGCGTGTCCCTCACTCTCCCTTGGGGAGCGCCGCGTCCAGGGTGAGGAGGGCGTAGCTCGTGGCGAGGAGGGGGTTGCCCTCCCACCAGCGCGGGGAGTTCTTGTTGATCCAGGAGCCGTCCTCGGCGCTCTGGAGCGAGAGGAGGCGACCGCAGAGCTGGGCGCGCCACTGGTGCTCGATGCCCTCGGGGTCCGTGATCGTCTCCGAGCCGTAGAGGTCGAGGGCGCGGGCCATCGTGAGGAAGTAGTAGTAGAGGCCTTGGTAGCCCGCGGTGGGGTCGTCGCTCGCCTCGAAGCCCGGGTTGACGTCGAGGGTGTAGTGGGCCTGGATCCAGGACCACGCGGCCTCCATGCGGGGGTCGTCCTTGGGGAGCCCGGCGAAGACCAAGCCCTTCAGGAGCGCGTAGGTCATCGATCCGTAGGAGCGCGGGACCTTCGTGCCGTCGGCGAGGGTGACGAAGCCAGCCTTGGAGTCGGCGGGCGCGTAGCCCGCGCCGCCGTCGTCTCCGGAGCGGATGGTCGCGCCGTCGCGCTCGATCTTGGTGTCGTTGGACTCTGAGCGGTTCTGGGTGCGCTCGAGGAACTTCAGCGCGCGCTGGTAGGCGGGGTCGCCCTTCTCCACTCCCGCGGCCGCCAAGGCCTCGAGCGCCATCTGCAGGTTCGAGAGGTCGGGGCGCTCGTCGCCGCCGTAGCCGATCCCGCCGTAGTAGAGGTCACCCTCGGAGTAGCCCTCGCCCTCGTCCGACTGCAGCACGAGCAGGAAGTCACGCGCCTTGGCGATGCGCGGCGCGTCCTCGTCGCGGCCGGCGCGCGCCATCGCCATCACGGATGCAGAGGTGATGTAGTTCTTGAGCTTGCCGTCGTGGATCGAGCCGTCCTTGTCCTGGAGGGAGGCGAGCCAGGCGACGCCCTTGTCGATCGCGGCCTGGATCCCGCGCGGGCGCGGCTCCGGGACGCTGAGGAGTCCGCCGAGCGCCATCGCGGTGATGCCGGCGTCCGGACCTTCAGGGGGACCCCAGCGCCCCTCGCCGTCGGAGAGCATGACGAGGAAGCCCGCGCCGCGGCGCATGGCGGCGAGCGTCTTCTCTCTGTCAGCGGGGTCAAACTTCGGCAGGAAGCTGGCCTCCCCGGGTCCCTTCTTGGGCGCGTTGACCTTCACGATCCGGTAGGCCTCCGAGAGGCCGAGCACGGCCTCGGCGGGCGCGACCAGCGGTCCGCTCGCGCCGTTCCAG
>JAKVCE010000210.1:1387-4715 GCA_022447405.1 Planctomycetota bacterium
AAGTATGTTTGCTAATAATAACAGATTTGGGCTAGACAAAACAGACACTTTTGTTCAGAATCACAAGCTCTGCGAAGTAAAACCAATTATGTTTGTTCAGAATCAGTCGGCGGCGGGCGGGGGGCGTGGGGGAGGTGGCGGCGGACGAGCTGCGCTGCGCCCTCGAGCTCGTCGCTCCTCTCAGGGAACCTGGGAGGGCTGGCGAGTGAG
Organism: Planctomycetota bacterium; assembly: GCA_022447405.1. Classification (GTDB taxonomy): domain Bacteria; phylum Planctomycetota; class UBA1135; order UBA1135; genus JAKVCE01. Next base: position 1,598 of record JAKVCE010000210.1, read on the forward strand.
GCCTCGATCTTCTCTGCGATGGAGAGGCTGCGCGGGTCGGCTAGTTTGGTGAGCGCCATCCACGCCGTGATGGTCTGCGTCATCGCCTCGAGCTTGTCGGAGTCCGGGTCTGCGACCTGTCCGGTGTTCGGGTCCTGTCGGCTGGCGAGGAACTCGATGGCGTCCTGGATGAACGGTCCGTCCTGGGCGCGGTACTTGCGCGGCGACTCGGCGAGGGCCAAGAGCACGATCGAGGTCGTCCCCACCTTGCCCTCGTAGCTCCCGTCCTCTGACTGCCGCGCGCGGATCCAGCGCACTGAGGCGTCGACTGTCCCTTTCAGGTCGAACTGCGAGACGTTCTCGACGGTCGCCGTGGCGGGGTCCTGGAGAGGGGCGAGGAGGAGGGGGAGGCTGAGGAGGAGGTTCATAGGGGTCTGTGTTCTCTGGAGGCTCTTTGAACGCTCCAACGAGGGGAGGGTTCATAGCTGGAAGCCAGGCCGCCCATTTTGACGCATAGGGCGGCTCTTTCGTCCAGGGATCTTGAGAGGGGGCGTCTGAGCGCGCTCCTGGGGTCCTAGAGGGTCCCGCGCATCATGAAGAAGCACGCCCCCACGGTGAGCACTCCGAGAGAGGCGATGAGGACCCAGCGACGCTCCCAGCCGGGGTCGGGGAGGGGGGCGCGGGTCCTGCAGAGCCAGCTCGCCGCCGCGAGGGCCAAGAGGATCGGCCCCCAGTAGAAGTTCGTGAGGGCGCGGACGACCGCCTCGAGGCCGTGGGTCTCGACCGAGTCCGGACCCAGCCCGTCTCTCAGGATCCAGGCGAAGGGCGCCAGCATCATCCAGCAGATGAGCGCGGCCTGCAGCAAGGTCAGCAGGGCAGCAGAGCTTAGCTCTCTCAGCTTCACGCGAGGATCCTAACCCATCATGCGCTGGAGCCATCATCAGCCATGACGGGGGCGCGCTCACTCCGTACCTTGAGAGCCATGACGGAGCCCGGCTTCATCCCGCTCGCCTTCGAGCGCAAGGACCCAGAGGAGGTCGCCAGCGCGGCGCGCGCCTTCCGCGCTGCGCTCGAGACCCGCCGCAGCGTGCGCGAGTTCTCTACCGAGGCGCTCCCCGACGGCGTCTTGGAGGAGTGCCTGCTCGCGGCGGGGAGCGCGCCCTCTGGCGCGAACCTCCAGCCCTGGTCCTTCGTCGTGGTGCGTGACCCGGCGCTCAAGCGCCGCATCCGCGAGGCGGCTGAGGCTGAGGAGCAGGAGAACTACGAGTGGCGCATGGGGGAGGAGTGGCTGAAGGACCTCGAGGCGCTCGGCACGGATGAGCACAAGCCCTTCCTCGAGGACGCGCCCGCGCTCATCGTCGTCTTCAGGCAGGCCTACGGTCTGGAGGACGAGGCCAAGCGCAAGCACTACTACGTCATGGAGTCCGTCGGCATCGCCGCGGGCTTCCTGCTCGCCGCGCTCCACCAGGCCGGCCTCGCGACGCTCACCCACACACCGAGCCCGATGGGCTTCCTAGAGGAGATCCTCGAGCGCCCGGAGAACGAGCGCGCCTTCCTCCTCATCCCCGTGGGTTATCCAGCGGACGGCTGCCAGGTCCCGAACATCTCGCGGAAGGCGCCAGAGGACTTCATCACTTGGAAGTAATCGGCAGCGGCTAGCTGAGGGAAGAAGGAGCTGTAGAGGCTCATCTCTCGAGAGGGGTTGAGCTACTTGAGCTTGACCGCCGTCCCGTAGGCGAGGAACTCGGCAGCGCCCTGACTGATGGCGGTGGAGGCGTAGCGCACCGCGACGACCGCGTCCGCGCCCTGAGCGCGCGCGTCCTCGGTCATGCGGTCGAGGGCCTGCTCGCGGGTCTCTGCGAGGAGCTTGGAGTACTCATGCATCTCGCCGCCGACGATGTTCTTCAGGCCAGCGAGGATGTCTTTGCCGACGTGTCGGGCGCGGATGGCGCTGCCACGGCAGATGCCGATGGCAGACTCGATCTCTTGTCCGGGGACTGTGTCGCAGGTGGTGACGATCATCGTTGGACCTTCGTGTACGGGTCAAAGGGGAGCTCGCGCAAGCGCTTGCGCAAGACGGCGAGGAAGAGGAGCAAGAAGCCGCCGATGCCGGTCAGCATGAGCACCTTCAGGGTGGTGGGCATCTCAGGGTCTCGCACCATCACATAGAAGATCCAGGCGTAGAAGCCCACGAGCCCGACGGAGAGCGCGGCCCAGCCGAGGCCCAGCGCGGCTCTTTGGGTGGGCTCAGCGGCGAGCTTGGCGTGCGCGATGTCTTGCGGCTCTTGGAGAGCGCTCCGCGCCGTGACGTCCAGGCGCTGGTAGTGGGCGACGCGCAGCGCGAAGGCTTCGTCGGACGCCATGCGATGGGCGGCCTCGCGGCGGGCCTCCTCGTTGAGCTCGCCGTCGGCGTAGGCCATGGCGAGGAGCTCGTCTTCGGAGGGCTCAGGGGGAGGGGTGTTGTCGGTCACGGCTGGGGTCCTTGGGGTCAACTCTCGAGGAGGTCGCCGAGGCGCTCGGCGAGGCGATTCCGGGCGTGGTAGAGCCGGCTCATCACGGTGCCTTCGGGGATACCGAGGTGCTCGGAGATCTCCAGATAGGAGAGGTCTTCGAAGTGTCTGAGGCAGAGGATCTCGCGGTGCTTGAGCGGTAGGGTGTCGACGGCAGCGCGCACGCGAGCGCCGGTGTCTCGGGACTCGGCGCGCTCCTCGGGTCTGGCGTCCGTGGATTCGATCTCCCAGTCGGCGCCGTCATCGTCGGTAGCGGCGCTGAGCGAGCGCGTCTTCACCCGGCCCTTCTTGCGCAGGAAGCTGATGCAGGCGTTGCGCAGGATGCGGTGGAACCAGGGCAGGAAGGGCTCAGTGTTCCTGTAGGAGCCGCGCGCCGCGTAGACCTTGGTCAGGGACTCCTGGACTAGGTCGTGCGCGTCCTCCCGGGAGCCCACGAGGGCGAGGGCGACGGCCTGACCTCTGGGCGTCACGGTGGCGACGAGCTCGTCGAAGGCGGCGGCGTCGCCGGCCTGGACCTGCTTCATGAGGCGTGTCGTCAAGTTGGGCATATCGCCCCCGTACGCGCCGTCCTCATGCGCCTTCAAGAAATCCGGTCGTTTCTTGCGGGGGCTCAGGACAGCCCTCCTGGG
>JAKVCE010000211.1 GCA_022447405.1 Planctomycetota bacterium
CGACGCAGCGGGCGATGTCGTTCCCGAGGTGCTGTGCGACCTCAAGGACGATGGAGATTCCAGCGGCCTCATCGGAGACGGTGAGTGCGTTGTAGATCGGCGGGAGGTGGCCGGTCGGGAAGCGCACGTCAACGACGGGACCAAAGATCTGGGCGACAGAGCCTGTGTTGGTGGCAGTCATGGCTTGGTGGGTTGACGAAGTCTGGTTCTCGTAACTGTGTTCTTGTGTTAGCGCTTATCAGCGCAGGGCCTCGGCGCCGCCGACGATGTCGAGCAGGTCCTTGGTGACGTTCTCCTGCCGAAGTCGGTTGTACCGACCCTTCAGCATCTTGATCATGTCGCTCGCCGCGTCTGTCGCGTTCTTCATCGACATCCGGCGGCTCGCGTACTCGCTGGTCAGGGCCTCCAGCAGGGCGTTGTAGACGCGCACCTCGAGGTAGCGCGGGATCAACGACTCGAAGATGGTCTCAGCGTCCGGCTCGAGGATCAGGTCCCCGCCCGTCTGCTCAGACTCGTCCTCGCCACCTGCCTCGAGGGGCAGGAGCTGCACGGCTGTCGGGGTGTAGCGCACCATCGACTGGAAGGCCGTGTAGTAGATGTAGACGTCGGCGTAGTCCCCGGACAGGAAGGCGTCGACGAGGGTCTGGGCGGTGCGGGCGGCCTGCCCGAAGTCCACGGACTCGAGCGGCGGTTCGACGATGAAGCGCTCGACGTTGTAGCCGCGGCTGTTGAGGTAGGAGTAGCCCTTCTTACCGTAGACGAAGAAGTCGACGTCCTCTGCCTCACGCTCGCTCATCCACCCCTCCAGGTCAGAGAAGAGGTTGGAGTTGTAGGCGCCGCAGAGGCCGCGATCGGAGGTCACGAGGAGGACGCCCGTCTTTGAGCCGGTCCCCTTCCTGAAGAGCGGGTTGTCCTGGACCTCATCCCCCAAGACCCCGGCGAGGTGCGAGACGAGCCCCGCGATCTCCTCGGTGTAGGGCCTTGATGCGATCGCGCGGTCCTGGAAGCGACGGAGCTTGGTCGTCGCGACCATCTCCATGGCCCGCGTGATCTGCTGGATGTTGCCTACAGAGGTGATCCGCAGGCGGAGTTCCTTGACTGACGCCATCTAGCCCTCAGCCCATCTGGGCGATCACCGCTTGGATGCACTCGTCGAGGGTCGCCTTGCCCTCATCGGAGAGCTTCTTCGTGTCCATGATGCCCTGCGCGACCTCAGGCTTGGTCTCACGCATGTACTCAAGGAAGTCGCGCTCGAATTCGACGATGCGGCCCGTGTCCAGCTCGTCCAGTCCGCCAGAGGTGCCAGCGTAGATGACCATGATCTGGTCAGCGACCTCGACAGGGGCGTACTGACCCTGCTTCAAGATCTCCACGAGCTTCTCTCCACGGGTCAGGGTGTCCTGCGTGGCCTTGTCGAGGTCCGAGCCGAACTGCGCGAAGGCCTGCAGCTCGCGGTACTGAGCGAGGTTGATCCGCAGGCCACCAGCGGTCTTCTTCATGGCCGGGATCTGAGCGGCGCCGCCCACCCTGGAGACCGAGATGCCGACGTTCACCCCCGGACGCACGCCGGAGTTGAAGAGGCTGGCCTCTAGGAAGATCTGGCCGTCGGTGATCGAGATCACGTTCGTCGGGATGTAGGCCGACACGTCACCCTCTTGGGTCTCCACGACCGGCAGCGCCGTGATCGAACCGCCGCCCTTCTCAAAGCGTGGGTTGATGTTCGGGGCGTCGTCGGAGAGCTTCGCGGCGCGCTCAAGCAAGCGGCTGTGGAGGTTGAAGACGTCGCCGGGGAAGGCCTCGCGTCCCGGGGGACGGCGCAGGAGCAGCATGACCTGGCGGTAGGCCAAGGCCTGCTTGTAGAGGTCGTCATACATGATGACCACGTGGCGGCCGGCGTCGCGGAAGCGCTCGCCCATGGCGCAGCCACCGTAGGCCGCGAGGTACTGCATGGAGGCCTCGTCGATGGCCGAAGCGGAGACGACGATCGTGTAGGGCATCGCGCCCGCCTGCTCGAGGCGGTTCACGAGGTCAACGACCGTGGACTGCTTCTGACCCATCGCGACGTAGATGCAGATGACCTGATCGGGGTTGCTGGGGTCGCCGCCGCCGGTGGTCTTCTGGTTGATGATCGTGTCGATGAGGAGCGCCGTCTTGCCGGTCTGGCGGTCACCAATGATGAGCTCCCGCTGGCCGCGACCGATCGGAATCATGGCGTCGATGGCCTTGATGCCCGTCTGTAGGGGCTCGTCCACGGGCTGTCGCTCGACCACAGAGGGAGCCGGCTGCTCGATCGGGCGGAGATCATCCTCCGTCACGGCGAGCGGCCCCTTGCCGTCGATCGGGTCCCCGAGGGCGTTCACGACGCGGCCGAGGAGCGCGTCCCCGGTGGGCACCGAGATGATCCGCCCCGTAGAGCGCACCTCGTCCCCCTCTTTGACGGCCGTGGAGTCCCCGAGGAGCACGCATCCGACGTTGTCCTCTTCGAGGTTCAGCGCGACGCCACGGACGCCGTTACCGAACTCGACGAGCTCGTTCATCATGCAGTCATCGAGTCCGTAGACGCGCGCGACGCCGTCACCGGCGCTCAGCACTGTGCCGACGCTCTGCAGCGAGGTCTCACCTTTGTAGTTCTCGATCTCTGCCTTGAGGATCGAAGTGACTTCAGCGGGTCGAAGGTCCATTAGATTGGTTCCTGGTGGTGTTGGAGTGGCTCTTGGCTCACCCTGCGCCGAGGCGCGCTTCTCTGAGCTTGCGGCTGAGGCCGTCGAGGCGGCCCTGCACCGAGTTGTCGATCATGCGGTTGTCCACAAAGACGCGGACGCCGCCTACGAGGCCGGGATCGACCTCGTTCTTGAGGTAGACCTCTTTACCGAGCGCGCGGCCCATCGTGGCAGCGAGCTCGTCTAGCTGCGCGGGCTCCAGCGGGCGCGCGCTCTCAACGCGGCCCTCTGTGGCCCCGCGGTGCTCCAAGAGGCGCAGCCTGAAGGCGTCGCCTGTCTCTAGGAGCACTTCGCCGCGGCCCTTCTCGAAGAGGAGCCGAACAAAGTCTCCGAGGAGCTCGTTCAGTTCGGAGAGGAGCTTCTCGAGGCGAGAGACCTTCTCCTCATCTGTGACGCTCGCGTCAGCGAGGAAGGCGGCGACGTCCGGGTCGGAGACCTCGCCCGCCAAGCGGCGGACGTCGGCCTCAATCACGTCGAGCGTGCCCCGCTCCAGCGCCAACTGGAAGAGGGCCTCGACGTAGCGGCTCGTGACGGCGCTAAACCTCACGCGTCCGCTCCCTTGCTCGCAGCCCCGACGACATCAGCCGCGAGGCGGCGGTCGTCGTCGCCGTCGGCCTTGCGTCCGAGGACCTGGCCCGCTGCACCGACGGCGAGGTCCACGACCTCGTCTCGGATCGCCAGCAAGGCCTTCTCGCGCTCAGCTTCGATGTCCGTGCGCGCGCGCTCGATCATGGCCTCCGCCTCCTTGCGGGCGGTGTCGATGATCTCTCGCTCGCGCCCCTCGGCACGCTCACGCGCCTCGGAGAGCATCTCAGCCGCGGAAGCTTGCGCCTCGCCCAGCTTGATCTCGACCTCGGCGCGGGCCTCCTGGGCGTCCTGGCTCGCCTCCTCGGCGGCGTGGATCGCCTCATTGGCGCGCTCATCACGCTCCTCTAGAGCACGGGTGATCGGGCCCATGACCATCTTCCAAGCGAAGGGGAGGGTCAGGAGGAAGATCACCCACGTCCAGAGCATGTTCCCACCCTGGTGGAGGTCCAGCGGGTTAAACCCGCCGCCCTCTCCAGGTGAGAAGAAGAGCAAGTACTGCATGTTCATGCCTCCGATTCAGGTGCGCCGTTCGTGCAGACGCGTGGGCGAGGTCCGCTCACGCGAATGACACGAGCGAGCTCACGCGAGGGCGATCAGCAGGGTGACGACGACGCCGAAGAGGGAGACACCCTCGATCAGCGCGGCGAGGATGATGGAGCCACCGCGGATGTCGCCAGCCGCTTCGGGCTGACGGGCGATGCCTTCGTTGGCGGCCGCGCCGATGCGGCCGATGCCGCTGGCGGCGCCGATCGCGACGAGGCCCGCACCGATGCCGGCGCCCATCTTGGCGAGTTCAGTGCCTTGCGCAGCTGTTTCCTGGAGAATGCTCATAGCTTGGTTTCCTTATTAGTGAAGTTTGAGGATTCAGTTGGTTCGTGCCCCGCGCTGAGAACAGCCTCAGTGCTCGGGGTGTACGGATGAGTGGACGAAGAGGACCGAGAGCTGCGTGAAGATGAACGCTTGGAGCATCGCCACGAAGAACTCGATGATCATGATGAACACGGCGAAGCCGAGCGCCACCGGAGTGGACGCCCAGCCGACGCCGGGCCCGAACTGTTGCGCGAAGTAGAAGATCAGGCCCATGAAGGAGAGGACCACGAGGTGTCCCCCGCTCATGTTCGCGAAGAGCCTGATCATGAGCGCGAAGGGCTTGATGAAGAGCCCGACCAGCTCAACGACAAACATCAGCGGCCAGAGCGCGCCGGGGACGTGCGGGACGAGGTTCTTCCAGAAGGCCAAGGGCCCTTGGGCTGCCATCCCGCAGCCGACCATCGCTAGGAAGGTCACGACGGCGAGGCCGCCTGTGACAAAGATGTTGGCCGTCGCTGTCGCAGAACCGGGGACCAGCCCTAGGAGGTTCATGAACAGGATGAAGAAGAAGATCGTGAGGAA
>JAKVCE010000212.1 GCA_022447405.1 Planctomycetota bacterium
ACGGACGTCCGCTGGCGCGGACCCTACGGGCTCGCGCCTGACGCCATCCGCTTTCCAGTCCTCCTCCATGAGGGACGCAACGAGGTCCTCGTCAAGATCAAGAACCGCTACGGGAAGGCCGGCTGGCTCGTCGCCTTCTCCAAGATGAACGGCGCGCCCCTCGCCTTCACCGCCGACACGGAGCAGCCGCCGGAGGTGCCCGAGGCCGAGGAGGTCGACTGGAAGACGCTGCACAAGACAGACAGTCGCTCGTGGCGCTCCAAGGCAGAGGCGACGGTCGGCGGCTTCAAGACGCGCAACCGCACCCTGCAAGGCTCCAGCGAGAGCAAGGGGGTCGCGTGGCGCATGTTCACCGTGCGCCCGGGCTTCCCCAAGGACTCCCCCTCCAACCTCGCGTGGTTCAAGGAGAAGCTCACGAAGGACCTGCACGAGGCGCGCGTGGAGCTCCAGATGACGGCGGAGGAGAGGGCCCCCAAGGTGCTCATCACCTTCCAGGGTGACGGAGGGAAGGACGGGCTCAGCGGCTGGAACCTGATCGTGCTCCCGCACGGCAAGGGCGAGGTCTCAGCGAGGCTGGAGCGCTACGACCGCCTCATCTACCAGACCGAGCGGCTGAGCCTGCCCGAGGCCGGCGAGTCCCGGGTCCTCGTGGCGTCCATCGCCGGAGACCGCTTCAGCGCGACGCTGGATGAGCTCGCCCTCTTCGACGAGGTCCCCGTGAACTACATCCCAGGCAAGAGCCGGATCGGCATCGCCACCTGGGGCCCCTCCCCCTCCATCGAGCGGGTCGAGCTCTCACGGCCGCGCTGAGGTCTCTCTACTCGAGCGTGATCTGGATCACGTTCGTCCAAGAGGGCGCGCCTGCGCCCTGAACCGAGGCCTGCGCAGAGACCGTCGAGCCCGCGAGGTTGGAGCCCAGCGGCACCTGGATCTTCAGCTCCGCCAGACCTGACGCGTCCAACACCCCGCTGCGCATCACGCGGACGCCGCCGGAGAGCTGGAAGCCGCTGGAGAAGCCGCCGCCCGGGACTCCGGGCGCTGCGTCCATAGACCAGAAGAGCGCCCAGCTCGCGCCGGGCTCGCCGTCGAGGAAGAGCCGGATGACATCACCTGCTGTCGTGGCGCCATACCACGAGAGGGTCGGATCGTTGCTGATCGTGGTGATCGAGAGGTCGTCGACGAGACCCTCGGTGAGGTCGTTGTTCGGATCGTCCGCCACGGTGAAGCGAAGCCGCACGCTGTCTGTGAGCGAGATGTGATCCGTGAGCTCGAACTCGGGCTCCTCCCAAGCGCCCCGGTGCTCCACTCGCTCCAGCTCCTGCCAGGTCGCGCCATCGTCGGCGCTGACCTCGCAGACGAACTCGTCGTCGGTGGGGCTGCCAGGCAGGTTGGAGAACCACCGCGCGTAGCCTAGGCGCGCTGAGTCATGGGCCGAGAGATCTAGCCTGGGAGAGACGAGCCGCGCCGTCCCGTCCACATCGTTCACGCCTACGCTCGAGCCCGCGCTCGCGCCGGTCACCCAGCACGCGCCGCCGCTACCGCCGGGGTTCCCCCCGCTGGGTTGGACAGTGTTTCCACCTGAGGTCGTCCCTTCGGGGACAGCGCGCTCCCAGGACCAGTTCGTGCTGTTGTTCGCCGCCCACCCGGCGCCGCCTCGCTCAAAGTCATCCCTGAGGAGCAGCCTCGGCGAGCCGACCGTGAAGTTGACCTCCTCGTAGCTCGTGAAGCCCTCGTAGTCGAGGGCGAGGGTGACGGTGTAGAGGCCTGAGGGGGCCGTGGGTTGGATCGAGGCCGTGAGACCGCTGACCGAGACCGTCGAGTCCGCTGAGACGCTCAAGCTCGCCGTGGCGTTCAGGACGACGAGCTCCGGGCTCTGCGAGCTGAGGGTGACTGTCCCGCTCACGAAGGAGAGGCCGCGGTTCGAGATGTCGAGGAGGACCTCGACCTGCTCGCCCGCCTCTGGGTCGCCGTCTCCGTCACCGGAGAGCTCCACCGCCTCGGCGCCGGCGCTCTCGAGCCAGCCGCCGGAGCGCTCCGCCATGGCGAGATATGCAGGCAGCACCTCAGCGAAGAGCCCGGGGATCGCAGAGGGGCTCGGCCAGAACCCGTCGCTGTTGCCTCCGATCTCCGGCGAATAAGCCAGGCAGCCGTGGACCCCGTAGTGGTAGTCCATGTTCGTTCCGTTGGCGTCGTAGAGGATCTCCCAGGGCGGACCCCAGACCCAGCCAGGCGCCGAGAACTCCTCGGCGAAGGCGCGGAGGTAAGCGTCATCGGGGGTGACGATCTCATCGTAGCTCCAGGGAAAGAGCCACATGTCAGAGTAGGTGTGCGCCGAGACGCTGAAGACCGGCGGGTGCGTCGCCATGAAGTTCACCAAGGCCTGGATCTCTGGCTCTGAGCCCGCAGAGGGTCCGCGATAGGTCTCGCTCGTGGTGCTCCCCGAAGAGCCGCCCCACTGCGGCCCCCACTCATAGTCGTAGTTGCGGTTGAGGTCGACGCCGAACGCCCCGCCCCCGTTGTTCCGTCTGTTCTTGCGCCACAGGCCGCCGCCGCCCGGCGCGATCTGCCGGTTGTACTCATACCCGTCCGGGTTGCAGCACGGGATGAAGATCAGCTGGCGCGTCTCGAGCAGGCGCAGCGCGCCCTCGTCTCCGCTGGCGGCCTGAGAGAGCACGTGGTCCGCGAAGAGCAAGAGGGACTCGCCGCCCATCGGCTCGCGCGCGTGGTGCAGCGCGTCGTACCAGACCACCGGCTTGAAGGGGTCGTCTATGGTCGGCTGATCCGAGATGCGCACCGCATAGATCGGTCGTCCCTCGTGTGTGCTCCCGAGGCTGAACTTGGGCGAGACGAAGGTCGGGTAGGCGCTCGTCAATCGATCGAGCTCCTGGTTGATCTCTGCCAGAGTCCTGAAGCCGCCCATGGAGCCAGCCCCAGCGACGATCCCAGCCTCCTCTGCGGCGCGCGCCTCGTAGTAGGCGCTCAAGTCCTCCTGCAAAACGAAGACCTGCAAGCCCATGCTCTCGAGCAGCGCCTGCTCCTCGTCAGTCGCGTAGGCGCGCACGCGCCAGCAGCCCGCGTCCCGCACCGGCGCGACGTGGTCATCGACGTCATCGATGCTCTGCGTGAGGAGCTGCTGCTCTGCTCGATCGCTGAGGCAGACCTCGATGAGGTCCTTCACCGACGCGGGTTCTTGGAGCGCGAGGGACAGGATGAGGGGTGTGATCATGGGTAGTGGTGGCGCCTTTAGGTCTATTGATCCTAGCGTTCAACCTCCAACCTTTGGGTTAAGCCGAGGTTCACTCCCCAGAGACCGCGCTCCGCGGGGTCGCCCACGCGCTCCCCTCTCTGGGCGAGCGTGAGGAGCACGCCAAGCCTCCATCGCTCGCCAGCGCGGACGGGAGGAGGTAGCCTCGGAGGAGATGACCCTCTCCCTCTTGCTCACTCTCTTCGCCTGCCCTCTCTTCGCGGAAGACCCCCCTAGCGCCCCGGCGTTCAAGGTGAAGATCGTCCACGGCTACTACCCCGCCTGGCGGAGCGGGTCCCACCCCCCGGCAGAGTTCAACTTCACGGGTCTGAACCGGGTGGGTCACTGCTTCGCTTACCCGAGCGCGGAGGGAGAGCTCATCATCCCGACAGATCTCCAGGACCCCGCCCTGGTGACCTCCGTCCATGCAGCCGGCGCCAAGGTGTCCCTCGTCCTCGGCGGCTGGGGACAGTGCGAGGGCTTCTCCCCCACCTGCGCAGACCCTGTGAAGCGCGCCCGCTTCGTCGGTGAGCTCCAAGCAGCCGTCAGCTCGATGGGCTACGACGGCGTAGAGATCGACTGGGAGTACCCCGCCGACGCCGCCGACCGAGACAACTTGACCGCGTGCGTCGCCGAGCTCCGCGCCGCGATCGGACCTGACAAGGAGATCGCCCTAGCCGTCCCCGCGAGCGCGTGGGGTGGCCAGTGGTTCTCCAACGACCTACTGCAGCACGCAGACCGCCTGCACGTGATGACCTACGACTACGCGGGCAGCTGGTCTCCAGAGAGCGGGCACCACTCCGGCCTCCGGCCAGAGGGCTGCTCGACGCCGCACTCCATGTCCCAGTCGCTCGAGTACTGGACAGAGCGCGGGGTCGAGCGCCAAGACCTCGTCCTGAGCGTCCCCTTCTATGGGCGCTCCTTCAACTCTGGCTCGCTCTGTCAGCCCTTCACCTCCAGCGGCGACGCCTCCTACGCCGACCTCCTGGAGCTGATCTCCTCCAAGGAGTGGCTGCGAAAGTGGAGCACCGACGCGAGAGTGCCCTGGCTGGAAGAGCGAAACGGCCCCGGCCTCTGGAGCTATGAGAGCCCCCGCTCAGTGCGCGAGAAGGCGAAGTACATCCTCAAGGAGGAGGTCGCTGGCGTGATGATCTGGGAGATCACCCACGACGTGGTGGATGGGAAGCACCTCCTGCTTGAAGCTCTCACAGCGCCGCTCTTGCGCTGAGGGCCACGGGGCACCAACCTCTGCCCGTGGCTACGCCCCTCAAGATGTGCCTCTCCCGCGTGACGGGGTGGCTCGCCGATCGAAAGATCCCGACCGCGCTCCGCGGACCCGCCTATCGCACCTACTGCCGCTTCACTGGGGCAGACGTTGATGAGGCCCGACCTCCGCTCCACGCCTACCCCAGCCTGGGCGCCTTCTTCGTCCGCGAGCTCGTCGACGGCG
>JAKVCE010000213.1 GCA_022447405.1 Planctomycetota bacterium
CTTCCCCGTCGCTGCTGACAACATCTCCAGAGACGTGAAGAAGGAGCGCAAGGTGAAGCTCGTGGACGGCGTCGACGCGCGCGCGCTGCGGGCGCGAGAGTCCATCGAGAAGATCCCCACCCCAGCGCTCTTGGAGTCCAGCGCAGAGGAGTACGGCGGCGGAAAGTGGAGCTTCCGCGTCCACCAAAGCCAGCACGTCCGCATCACCCACTGCGTGGAGATGGTCCCTGACGAGGTCGCGATCGGGCTCCTTGATCTCGCGGAGCGCCTCATCGAAGGCTTCCGCGTGGACCTCATAGACCCATATCGCTCCGACACCTACCCGGACAACATCCCTGACGGCTGGTTCCAAGAGTTCTACCTCGGACCCGACGACTTGCAGATGCACGAGAAGATCTGGGAGTCCTACTACGCCCAGGGCTGGGGGCCCCGGAAAGAAGAGCGGCTGCAGATGGCTGGGACCTCGACCAACCTGGGGCCGCCGCTCAGGCGCGTGAACTATTGGCGGCTCAACGCCGGCACCGACCTCGACGGCCTCGTCGCCCACGGCCTCGGCCACACCCTCGCCGACCTGCACTACGGCGGCGGCTTGTACGGCATGGGGCAGGACTGGCTCGAGGAGGCCGTCGGTTACTACCTCAGCATCGAGTATCTCGGCCGCAACAACGTCACCTGCCACGGCCACTACGACCCAGAGAAGGACCGCTACGGGAAGGCTAAGCGCGAGGGAGAGGATAAAAAGAAGGGCGACAAGCCAATGCGCATGGGGCTCAGAGACTTCTTCGTCGAGCACGCCCTCGCCGACGGACCGCGCTACGACAAGCTCATCCCCAAGATCCGCTTCGAGCTCAACGAGGCCGACCTCTGCAAGTCATGGAGCTTTTATGAGTTCATCGTGAAGTCAGAGGGCGAGAAGGGGCAGCGCTTCCTCCGCGCCACGTGCAAGCGCGCGAGCAACAAGAGCACCTTCATCAACTCGCTCCGCGAGGACGGCGCCTCCCTCTACGACCTGAAGGGCGAGAACTTCTACGTCTGGATCGATGACCGCTGGCGGGCTTGGGTGACCAAGAACCCCTGAGCGCCCTTCACTCGAACCACTCGGTGTCAAAGACGCAGGGCATCGGCGTCCACCACTCGCCCTCTGTCGCGTTCGGGATCCGCTGCTGGTACTGACGCATCAGCTCGTCCCACTCCCTACAGCGCGCAGACTCGGTGTAGGTCTGGAAGTCCCGCTCAGGGTCAAAGTCATCCGGCGCGCTGAAGTACATGAACATCCGCGTCCCGACGCGGAAGATCTCCATGCGCTCGATGCCGATCCCGCGGAGCGCGGCCAAGACCTCTGGCCAGACAGCGCGGTGATACTCCTCATAGGCGCTGATCGCGGCGGGGTCATCGATGAGGTCGAGAGCTTGGGCGAAGGTCTTCATGGCGGTCTCCTGTGATCGCGGCGGTGCGAGGGCTCATCATCCCCCACCAGCACCCTCGGTTCCAAGGTGGACTTTGAGCTGCATGGAGTGGCCGCCGGTACGCTCGGCGATCTTCTGCCAGCATCGGGCAGTTCGAGCGCTCGCCCCGACGAGCACCGAATCAACCGAGACTCCTCGGAAGCGGCACTCTTGCTCCAAGAGCGAGGCCATGAGCTCGAGCTTCCAGCGACGGCCCCCTGTGGGGACACCGTCCGTGAAGATGAGCAGGGTGTCCACCTCCGCGTCCTCGAGCGCGAGCTCTGCCGCGGCGAAGAGGTCACCCTTGCCGCGCACGTTCAAGCGCTCGAACCACCGCAGCGCCTCCACGGCGCGTCCGCGCCGATTCTTCACCAGCCCATCGCTCCATGGGTGCGGTTCATCAGCAAAGCAGATGACGTTGAACATCGCAGACCCTGGGAGCGCCATCAGCAAGCGCTCTAGCTCGATCGCGACGAAGCCGCGGCGAGTGCTCTCTTCCCCCATCTTGGTGTGGATTGAGCCAGAGAGGTCCACCAAGACGCACACTCTCTCCGAATGCACAGGGACTCCAGCGAAGGTCCGTGTCGCCCCCGGTACGCTCACCGGTGAGGTCGGACCGGAAGGTGCCCACTCTTCGGACAGGTCCTGGAGCCAGACCCTCCAAGGCCTCGCGTCATAGCGGTGGAAGAGCCCGCTCCAAGACCGCAGGTGGTGGAGGATTCGCGCGCGCACCAAGGGAGACTCTTCAAGGCCGAGGCGCTCGATGCAGAGCGCTGCCGCGCGACGTCCAGGTGCGATGTCCAGAGCCTCCATGAGAGCGCGCCGGACCCCAGCGTCTTCGTCCTGCGCCAGACGCTGGACACGCTCCCAGTCCCCCTCGTCACCACGCCTCACCGAGACCTCTCCTGCGGCAGCCCGCAAGAGCGCGTCCCTCCCCTCCGCGGCTCGATCGAGCTCCAGCGTGAGCCCCTCGCCATCCAACGCTTGCAGGCACACCAACGCCGAAGCGCCAGCCTGCCCTCCCCAACGAACCGCTCGCGCGAGCTCTCGGACGCAGCGCTCTCGATCGCCGACGAGAGCCCCCGCACGAGCCAGGCGCTCTAGGGACCACGACAAGCTCGCGGAGAGCTCAGGCTCTCTGCGGCTCAGCTGTCTCGCGAGGCTCCAGCCGTCTACCGCGCGGTTCGACCTGCCGAAGAGCTCGGCGGCGCGGAGCCTCACCCAAGGGTCAGGAGACCTCAGCCCACGCCTCCCCAAGAGCGTGTCGAGCACGGGAGCATGAGCGAGCTGCCACTGCGCCTCATCCGCGACTTCTCCCTCGGAGTCAGCGAGCCCCTCGATCACGAGCTCCCACGCGCGCTCTGTACCCAGCCCCGCGAGCGCGCGGATCGCCACACGTCGTGAGGCAGCGTGTCGTGAATTGAACTCCTTGACGAGATCTGCGAGTCCACCGTCATCGCCGACGCATACGAACATGAACAAACTCCAGAGCCACTTCATCATGATCCCTCCGGGGAGAGGGACCTCCGAGAGGCGTGGCGGTCGCGATCAGCTGAGCTCGCAGCGCGCTCTGAAGTGCGCGATCAGGCCCTCTGGGTCATCCGTGCCGATGCGCAGGCGACCCTCCTCTCGCTCAAGCTCGACGACCTCACGCCCCCACAAGTTCCAGACCCAGCCCCGCGGCCCGAGGTGGATACCCCAACCCTCTATCAAGAGCGAGCGATCTCGTTTGACCCCGCGCACGCCCTCGTACTTCACGCGCTTCCAGAAGCTAGGGAGCGGACCAAAGCGGATCAGCAGATGATCGCCCTGGTCGCTCGTCTCCAACCAGCGAAACGCCAACGCGAGATAAAAGAAGAATGCACTCAGCCCCATGATCAAGAGGAAGAGGTGGAAGCCCTCCTCTTCAAGCATGGCGATCGCAGTGATCACACAGGTCACCCCGGGGAGGGCGATTAGGTAACACAGGGGCGCTCGCTGTCTATTCGTGTAGCCAGAGCTGTTCATGGGGAGAGTGAGGCCTCACCCAACTTATGTGAACCAGGCTAGAAGGCAAAGATTGAAGGGAACTCATGGCGGACGCCGCCAGTCCACAAGAAACGGGTGAGGAGGATCTCTATGGCGATCCAGGACGAGAACGAGAGGCAGGAGGCGAGAGCGATGAGCGGCGAGCGGGCGGCAGACCCGTTCCCCGCTGCGTACGATGAGCTGCGGCTCCGCGCGCGCAGGATCTTAGGGGGCGCTCAGGGGCCCGGTCCGCTCCAAGCCACAGCCCTGGTGCACGAGGCGTGGATCAAGCTCTGCGCGAACACGAAGAACTCCTGGGAGGACGACGTCCACTTCTTGCGCAGCGTGATGCGGACGATGCGCTGCATCTTGATCGACGAGATCCGGAGCGGGAACCGCCTGAAGCGCGGCGCGGGCTGGAGCGCCGTCCCCCTGCACCCCGACCTCGTCATCGGGCAAGAGGACGCCCTGATGACGCTCGAGGTAGAGGAGGCGCTCACAGAGCTCTCCGACCTTAGCGAAGACGTCGCGCGCGTCGTTGAGCTGCGCTTCTTCACCGGCTTCGATGATGACGAGATCGGGAGCGCGCTGGAGATGCCGGCCACCCGCGTCCGCACGGCCTGGCGGATGGCGCGCGCCTGGCTGCGCGTTCGCCTCGGCGGAGACGCAGCCTGAGGCTCAGTTCTGAACGCAGATCGCCAGCGCGTTCGTCGCGCCCGAGCGATCGACCGCCTGTACGTAGAAGAGCGTGCTCCCTGGCGCGGGGAGCGCAGGCTGCAGGCGAGGCGACCAGCGCGGCAAGAGGAGCGAATGACTCAGGCCCCCCTGCGCGTCTGCTTGGAAGGAGACCTCGAAGGCGCCCAGGCGCTCCGAGACGAGCGCCGGTCCTTCCCCGAGCGCTCTCCCGACTTGGATCGTCCCCGCGCCTCCCGGTGTCATCCCGCTGAGGACGACCAAGGGCTCCTGACCAGCGAAGGGCAGCCCAGGGGCGACCAAGGCTGGGTGAAAGTCAACGTCGTCAGACTCGACGAAGCGCACCGCGTGACCCGGACTGGGCTCATTGACCGCGCCAGGCGAGGGATCGAGCAGGCTCACGAGGGTGTCAGCGCCCGTGGGCATGCGCCCGATGGAGCGATCTGCGAGCTGCGCGCCA
>JAKVCE010000214.1 GCA_022447405.1 Planctomycetota bacterium
CGGCGAGCTGCAGCCCACGATCCTGCTCTTCCTAGACGAGGAGCCCATCCTCTGGTCCGAGCCCGCGCCAGCGAGCGAGGGCGCCTCCCTCTTTGTCGCGACTCCGATCGCGGGTGGCTGAGCCTTGGCTGAGCTCCCGATCACGCCGCGGCCGCTCAATGACGAGGAGCGCGCGACCTATGAGTGGCAGACATGGGTGCCGGACTTCGGCGAGGAGGGTCAGGAGCGCCTCAAGGGCGCGACCGTCCTCATCTCGCGCGTGGGCGGCCTCGGCAGCGTCGTCGCCTACGAGCTCGCCGCGGCCGGCGTAGGACGCATGATCCTCGCGCACGCGGGGGATGTGAAGCCCTCGGACCTGAACCGCCAGCTCCTCATGACCCACGCGCAGCTCGGCAAGCCGCGCATCGAGAGCGCAGAGCGGCGCCTCCACGAGCTCAACCCCCGCCTAGAGATCGTGCCCGTGGCGGAGAACATCTGCGAGGAGAACGTGGAGCGCCTCGTCGGCGAGGCCGACCTCGTCATCGACTGCGCGCCCCTCTTCGAGGAGCGCTTCCTCATGAACCGAGAGGCCGTGCGGCAGTCCAAGCCGATGGTGGAGTGCGCGATGTATGAGCTCCAAGCTCAGCTCACGACGATCATCCCTGGAGAGAGCCCCTGCCTCGCTTGCCTCTTCCCCGAGGCTCCCCCCGCGTGGAAGCGCGAGTTCCCTGTCTTCGGAGCCGTCTCTGGCACCGTCGGCTGCCTCGCCGCAATGGAGGCGATCAAGCTCATCGCGGGGATCGAAGGAGACCTCAGCGGAGAGCTCCTGACCATGGACCTCCGCACCATGACCTTTCAAAAGCACCGCGTCAGCCGCCGCAGAGGCTGCGCGGTCTGCGGCGCCTGAGCGGGTCAACGACCCGAGGGGCCCCTGACGGGCTGGACCCAGGCGGCCTCCTTGTCGCCAGCCTTATAGGGGTTGGGGTGCTGGCGGTCGCTCGTGATCTTCGCGCGCACGTAGAGCTCGTCGCCCGCGAAGGTGAAGACCGCTGGGTTCGCTTCGGTGGAGAGGAAGATCTCTGACGGTTGCATGGAGCCCTTGCGTGTCCTGCGCGTCCCGACGAAGCGGGTCGTGTAGCGCACGCCCGGCTCATCGTCGATCCAGACCCACATGGTCTGCCCATCGAACTGCACATCCTTCAAGGAGACGCCGGTCGAAGAGTAGAAGCGCCCGAGGTTCATGGCGCGGATGATCGCCTCCGCGCTGCGCTCCTCAGCCTGGACCATCACCCAGCCGCGGCCGGGGTTGTGCTTACCGATCCCGAAGTCACGGTAGTCGTGGCTGTCATCTGTGGCGACCCCGAAGAGCATCCCGAGCCCGTTGTCGATGACACGCGAGGCGAGGGCCATGTCCCACATGGCCTCCATGCCTGAGTGCGTGTCATCGCCGTAGTTCAGGGTCCCCGCGTGCCCGTTGTAGACCTCGAAGAAGCGGCTCTTGCTGACGAGGGCGAGGTCGTCGGGGCGCACCGCCCACCCGAAGTTCGGGTGGTTCAGCTGAGAGAGGACGGCGCGCTTGTTCGCCAGCCCGTGCGCTTCCACCGCGCCCATGTTGTTCTCGATCGTCTCAAGGACGCTGCGCCCGCCCTGCGGCGGGATCACGTCCTTCAAGTTGATGCCGTTCACGTGCACGGGCTTGCCCTCATAAGAGTCTGTGAGCTCCTCCGAGGTGAGGAGCATCAAGCGAGAGCGGTCGATGCGCAGCCGCTCGCGCAGCTCGCCCAAGGTCTTGAGCTTCATCTCCGTGAACCCGTCGCGAGGGCGGATCTTGACCCAGTCCGTGCCGAAGCGCTCCGTGAGCGCGTCGATGTCGCTCGGCATCAGCCGGCTGTCATCCTTGATGGGGAACCAGCGCTCGTGATCCGCGACGATGTTGTGCTCCGAGAGCGACAAGAAGTCGTAGCTGCGCTCGTCATACCAGTCGACAACTTGCTCTGGCGGCGCGTTCCCGTCGCTCCAGATGGTGTGGGAGTGAGTGTTGCCCTTGAGCCACATGAGCCCCTCTCGCGGCGCGGGCTCACTGCTCTTCATGTTGCATGAGGCCACCGCGAGGGCGGCGACGAGGGTCCAAGCGCTTCTAACCTTCATCTCTTCCTCCGCTCTTTGAGCGTTCCATCCTTCTCGACGTACTGGAGCTGCAGCTCGTTGATCCCCGCTCTCCCCGGCCACGCGCTGCCCTGGGCTCGGTCCAAGAGGTAGACCTCGAGGTGCTTGATGCGGACATCTTTGCCGAGGTCGATGACGGTCGGCGCGCGCCGGTCCACTGGCGCCGTCACCTCATAGCGCGCGCTGGTCTTGTTGATCCTCAGGCTCACCCGCTGCGCGTAGTCCGCCTTCCCAATGTCTAAGGGGTTCGGCGGCGCCTGCGCGATGACGACCCGGTTCGCCCGCACAGCTCGCCGGATCGAGAGGGTCAAGGTGGGCTCCTTGTCCTCGGCTGAGCAGAACCACGCGGAGACCTCGTGCCCGTCGACCGCCTTAGCGGCCTCCTGCCCGTTCACGTTCACGCTCGTCGCGCTGGCCTCGACGCCATCGGCGGGCAGCAGGTTGTAGAGGTCCCCCTCTGCCGCGGCGAGCATCCAATCCTCTGCCACCTCATCCACGCTCACTCGGAGCGCCGGAGACTCGGCGAGCTCCGTCTGAATCCCGCCCGGGTCAGCGTGAGCGCCAGGCACGTAGTGGACCCGCGCGACGAGCTCGTACTGAGCGTTCTTGGGGAAGCTGTGACGGATCGCGTACTTCTCAGCCGCCCACTTCTTCAACACCTCCCCCTCCATCGCGCCGATCACCTCTCCGCCGACGAGGTACTCCACCTTGGCGACGTGGACTCCGTCGTGCTCCTCGAGGAACTCCTCCCCGAAGCCGTCCAGCCAGATCGTCATCGGTGTGTCACCTGTCGCTCTCAGGCGCACCTTCGCGCCCACATCCTGGGTCCACCAGAGGTCCTCCAGCGAGTGCGTAGACCCGCCGGTCATCGACTGGGTCGCGCGCGACAAGAACAAGAGCGCGAAGCTCGTCTGGAAGTAGCTGTCACCGCCGCTGAGCCAGCTCCCGTCGGGGTTCTGGTTCGTCACGAACCAGCTCGCGCCCTCCCAATACCAGGGGTGCTCCCCGATCATGTCGAGCTGCTCGATCGCGCAGACCCGCTCGACCCCGTAGAGGTAGTAAGGGTGCCAGCGCTGCGCGCCGTAGGGGTTGTGCGCGCGCGAGAAGTTCTTCGCGAACCACTCGATGCCGTCGTCGATCGCCCTGCGCGCCTCGCGCCGCTTCGCTCCGGCGAGGTTCCCCTTCTCGCCGAGCTGCATGAGCGAGAGGCTTAGGACCGTGAGTCCAGCGGAGGTCATGGAGCCGTTGGCCTCCCAGGTCGGCCGATAGCCGAAGCCGCCCTCCCCGTCTCCCAGGTTCAAGGTGTAGAGGACTAACTGTTGCCAGGACTTGTTCGGGATCTTGATCCCCTTGGAGGCCGCCGCGAAGAAGCCGAGCGCCGCGTACTGCGTGTTGGAGAGGTCCTCCGTCCCGTCCGGGTAGGCGAAGCCGCGCCGCTCCCAGTCGTGAAGCAGCTCGACGATCTCCTCCATTCGCTCCACAGGCTCATCACCAGGCAGGGAGGCCAAGGCGAGCAGCTCGCAGCCCGCCGAGTAGGTCATCTTTGGAAGCTCACCCTCGAGGAACGCGAAGCCGCGCTTGATCGCGGGGTGGTTCGCTTTGACCCCTGACTTGAGGAGCGCGTACAGGACGAGCCCCGTCTGCCCGTTACGGAAGCGGTGCTGCTCGAAGGGCCAAGAGCCGTCCCGGAGCTGCGCCCCGATCAACCAATCGACGCCGCGATCGATGGCCTCATTGATGTCCCCCTGCGCGCGCAGACGATCACCCGTGTGGAGGTAGTCGACGGTGCGCGCGCCAAAGCCCCAGCCTCCAGCGGACTGAACGACCTTCACGAGGAGGTGGTTCGTCCCAGCCTTCAAGGGCAGCGTCACCTCGTCCTGGGCGATGTTGAGGCCGCGCCCACCGACGAACTCATGGACGATCTCCCCGTTGAGCCACACTCGGAGCGAGTCATCGCTCCCCATCGTGACAGGGAGCTCCAGCTCTTCTGAGCACCGGACGCTGCGATACATGTAGGCGCAGGCGTTGCTGACAGAGGGGACCTCGAGCTCGCTCAAGAAGTTGACCCTGCCGGTGTCAAACCAGCCGTCGGGGGCTGGGTTCAGCTGAAAGCTCTCCCAGCGCAGGTCCTTCCCCCCGACCCCGCCGGGGAGGGAGGCCTTGAGGTCTGGGCCCGCTCCGTCGAGCCCCATCTTCGGCAGGGCCTCCTCAGGCGCGTGCGCCGTCCCGATCGCGGCGGCGCCGCCTGGGTGCGCGAAGGGCATCGCGTACCTCCACTCGCTCCAGACGGGCTCCTGCGCCGCGGCGCCCTGCGAGAGGAAGAAGAGCGCCGACGCGCCGCGGAAGCGGAAGCCCGACGAAAGGCAGAAGAAGAGCGTCAGCGCCGCGAGGCTGAAGCGGCCCGACAGCGT
>JAKVCE010000215.1 GCA_022447405.1 Planctomycetota bacterium
CGACCGTCCCCGGGAGGAGGAGGGCCCGCCCTTCACGCTCACGCTTGACGACATGCGCGAGGTGCTCGGAGAGGCCTTCGAGCTGCGCTCACACTCGCAGATTGAGTGCACTCGAGAGGGCAGGGAGTGGCGTGAGGAGCTGGCGGTCTTTGAGCGGGGACCTCGCTAGCGGGCTCTCCCGGCTCTTCAGAGTCAGCGCCCAACCTCCCCTGGATGACTTGACCAGGCTGTGAGTCCCCACATTGAGCTTGGCTCGCTACACTCCCGCGTCGTTATGAGCGCCCAAACCCACTTCCCCACCTTGGCGGTCCCTGTCGGTGACCCCGCCGGGATCGGACCAGAGGTCGTCACCGCGGCCATGGGCAAGATGGAGGTACGGGCGGCGGCCAAGCTCTTGGCCATCGGGCCGGGCTCGCTGCGGCCGGACTCAGTCCCGCTCATCGTCGATCCGGAGGAGGCTGGGAGGCACCCATCCTCATGGCTCGCCACAGATGGCCCCAAGGAGTGGCGCATGGGAGAGGCCAGCGCTGTCTGCGGCGCGGCCGCCATCGCCTCCTTGCGAGCAGGTCATGAGCTCGCGCTCTCTGGGGCGGTCGATGGTCTCGTCACTGGGCCCGTCTGCAAGCAAGCCTTTCACATGGCTGGTGAGCGAGTGGAGGGACAGACCGAATTGCTCGCGCGCTGGTGTGGTGTCGAGCGCTACGGCATGCTCGCGATGGCAGGGGAGCTGCGCGTCTTGCTCCTCTCTCGTCATCAGCCGCTGCGAGAGGCGATCGCGAACATCACCCGCGCGTCGGTGCTGGAGCACCTGCACCTCCTCAACACGACCCTCTGTGACCTCGGCGTCAAGGCGCCTCGCCTCGCGCTCCCTGGCCTCAACCCCCACGCCGGTGAGGCTGGGCTCTTGGGCGAGGAGGAGCGCGAGCTCTTGGTGCCAGCTCTCGCGCTGGCGCGCGAGCGTGGCCTCGACGTGACCGGTCCGCTCTCGCCAGACGTCGTCTTCCGGGACGCCGCGGCCGGGAGGTACGACGGCGTGCTCGCCCTCTACCACGACCAAGCCTTCCTCCCGATCAAGATCCTCGGGGAGACCAGCGGCTGCACCCTCGCCGCGGGCCTCCCTTATCTGCGGATGAGCCCGGTCCACGGCACGGCTTTCGACATCGCCGGTGCGGGTGTTGCCTCGTGTGAGAACTTGGTCGCGACGATCCGCAGCGCCGCCGCGCTCTGTGAGAGTCGAGCCAAGGTCGCGCTGAGCTGAGCCTCAGCGCCCGTTGCTTCGTAGGTTCCTGAGCTGCCTCTCGATCTCCTGATCCTGTCTCAAGATGTCTTCCTCTGCGATGCGCTGAGGCCTCTGCTGGCTGCTGGGCTCAGCCTTCAGGAAGTAGGCAGGGATGAGCACAATCGCACCGAGGGCTAGGAGCAGAAGGAGGAAGCGCAAGAGGATCTCTGGGGAGCAGGAGGCTGTTGAGGAGGGCCGCTCAGGTAGCACTGCTGTCGAGGTCACTCTGCACACGCCCAGGGGCATTGGAACATCACCTGGCCAAGTTGCAATCTCCTCTATTTTAAGGCTGTGTAAGGATTTAGGTGAGTTTTGGCGCCTGCCGAGGGCTTGGCAACTGGGGGTCATGGGTAGCTCATTGGAGCTCAGCGAATGTCTCGGTGGTGGGTCTCTTTGGCCAGTGCTTGGCACGAGCCCTCGATCCTCACCCCTTAAGGGGTCGACAGAGAGTGTGGAGAACCCCGCTCCGAGCCCCGCGTTCCTGATCTGCTGATAGGATCGAGATAGGCCCTGAGAGCCCACGAACCAGACCCGCGACCATGATCCAGCGAAAGAAGAAGATCGTCCTCTATCAGCCTCAACAGGTGGATGAGAGCCTAGGCCTGCCGTCCTCGAAGGACCTGCTGCCCCTCGAGCTCCTCACCATCTCTGCCTTTCCGCTCGCGGATGGCTACGAGGTCGAGATCATTGATGGCAGCCTCTACTCACCTGAGGAGGCTCACCGTCGCGTCTTGGAGGCGTGCGAGGGTGCGATGCTGTACGCCACGACAGGCATCCTCGGCTTCATGGTGACGGACGGCTGGCTCTGCTCGCAGCAGGTCAAGGCCAGACACCCCGAGCTCCCGATGTTCATCGGCGGCTGGTTCGCCTCGGTGCGGCCCGAGCTCCAGCTCCAGACAGGCCTCTACGACGCGGTCGTCCTGAGTCAGGGCGAGCTGACCTTCCGTGACCTCGTGCTGGCGGTCGACGCCGGCGAGCCCCTTGAGAACGTCGCGGGCCTCGCGCTCTGGCGCGACGGCGAGGTCGTGAAGACTGAGTACCGGAACATCGCCAGCTGGAACGACATCATCCAGGTCCCCTGGCACCTCATCGACATCGAGCCCTATCGCACGCACCAGCTGCGCGCGAACTCCGCAGGGGACGTCCTGCGTATGCCCTCGCCCCGCTCCTACGGCTCAGACCGAGAGCCTTACTTCGGGATCACCTACTTCTCGAGCTACGGTTGCCCTGAGCCGTGCACCTTCTGCTGCTCACCTGAGGTGACGAGCAGGCGCTGGAAGGCGATGCCCGCTGACCGGATGCTCGACGACCTCGAAGAGCTCAAGGAGCGCTGGAACTTCGACGTGGTCCGCTTCCACGACGCGAACTTCGGCGTGATGGAGAAGCGCTCGCGAGACTTCTCTCAAGGAGTCATCGATCGCGGCCTCGACTTCCACTGGAACGCCTTCATCGAGACCCACTCGATCCTCCACTACAAGCCCGAGACCCTCGACCTCTTGGCTGAGTCCGGCATGTACATCGCCGAGATCGGCGCCGAGGCAGGCACCGACGACATGATGAGGAAGATCGGCAAGCCCATCAAAGGCGACGACAACATCCACGCGGCCATGGAGATGGACAAGCGCGGCATCCGCGGGTCCGTGACCTACATCATCGGTTACCCCCACGAGGACGCCGACTCCATGTTGGCCACGATCGACCAGTGCAGGCGCCTTCACAACGCGGCGCCGCTCGCGAGCCCGACCGTCTGGCCCTACAGACCGATCCCCGGTACTGAGATGTTTGGGCAGGCCGTCGAGCTCGGATACGAGCCTCCGACGGATCTGCGCGAGTGGGGCTCCATCGGTGAGTACCACCTCGAGGAGACCTGGCCGGGCAAGATCCCGCCTCACGTCCAAGAGGCCCGCCGCATGTACCAGCACCACGTCACCCTCGACTATGGCCTCGCCCGCGGGATCCGTGGAGTCTGGGAGAAGCGCGCTGGGCGTCGCCTCCGCGACGGGAGCTACCTCTCTAAGGCTGGCCGCATGGAGGCCAGACTCTTCAGCCTCTACTCGCGCGTCGAGTCCAAGATCATCAAGCGCGAGAACGTGGCGCGCACCTTCATCGACCCGGGTCACAAGACCGGAACCTCCGGTAACAAGAACTCCGAGGCGAACCCCGACGTGATGACGTCGGCGACCTTGGGCAAGTAGCTCAAGCTTGATCGTGAGCACCTCTCTTGGAGGGGTCTCATCACTGACGAGCTTGCGCGCTTGCACGCCTCGCTGTCAGCGTTAGCCTCGCAGGGGTCATGGGCGCAGTCCTCTCCCTCGATCAAGGCACGACCTCCTCACGCGCGCTCCTCTTCTCAGCCGAAGGGGAGGTCGTGCGTGTCGCACAGCAGGAGTTCCAGCAGCACTATCGACAGCCCGGATGGGTGGAGCACGACCCCGAGGAGCTCTGGCAGAGTCAGCTCTCGAGCGCGCGAGCTGCCTTGGAGGGATCCGAGGATGTGGCCTGTGTCGGGATCACCAACCAGCGTGAGACCACCTTGGTTTGGGAGCGGGACACCGGTCGAGCCATTCATCCCGCGGTGGTCTGGCAGTCTCGACAGACCGCAGACCTCTGTGAGGGCCTGCGCGAGCGCGGGCTCGAAGAGACCGTCCGCGCCAAGACCGGGCTCGTGATCGACGCCTACTTCTCAGGAACCAAGGCGCGGCACATCCTCGACGCGGTCGACGGAGCGCAGGAGCGCGCCGAGCGCGGAGAGCTCTGCTTCGGGACCGTCGACAGCTGGCTCGTCTACAAGCTCACCGGCGGCAGGGTCCACGCGACCGAGCCGTCGAACGCCTCGCGCACGATGCTCTACAACATCCACGCTGGCGATTGGGACGATGAGCTCTGCGCTGAGCTCGGCGTCCCGCGCGCGATGCTCCCCGAGGTCCTGCCCAGCTCCGGGAGCTTCGGCGAGACGGACGCCGAGGTCCTCGGTCGCGCGCTGCCGATCACTGGGATCGCGGGAGACCAGCAGGCCGCGCTCTTCGGTCAGGGCTGCCACTCCAAGGGGCAGGCGAAGAACACCTACGGGACGGGCTGCTTCTTGCTCATGAACACGGGGACGGAGGCGCGGACGTCGGAGAACGGGCTGCTCACGACGATCGCTTGGCAGCTCGGTGATGAGGTCCACTACGCGCTCGAGGGCAGCGTCTTCGTCGGCGGCGCCGTCATCCAGTGGCTTCGGGACGAGCTGGGGCTCATCCAGGACGCGGCGGAGAGCGAGGCCGT
>JAKVCE010000216.1 GCA_022447405.1 Planctomycetota bacterium
CGAGGGCGCCGCAGCAGCGCTCGAGGCGGCCGCGAGCCAGCTGGAAGAGCAGCGATCGGAGTGCCTCGAAGAGGTGACCCCTCTCGCCGTTGAGCTCGCCCTCGGTATCGCCCGCAGGCTCGTCCGCGCCGAGCTCGCCGCCGAGCGCCACAACATCGAGGCGATCGTTAGAGACGTCCTCTCCGCCACCGGCTCCGGGCGCACCACCACAAAGATTTACGTGTCCCCCGAGGACGCGGCTCGCCTTAGCGCTGTCCAGCTCCGCGCTGCCACCGAGGTCGTCGCGGACGAGGCAGTCTCTACGGGTTCTGTCCGCGTCGAGACTCCCCAGGGCGTCCTTGTCCGAGACATTGATGAGTGCATGCAGAGCATCGCTGATCGCCTAAACAAAGAGGTCGCCCGATGAGCGACGCGCGCACAGAGACCCTCCTGCGCCTCGTGGACGACTCCACCACGCCCCTCTACGAGGGCCGAGTTGAGGTCGTGAGCGGGGTCATGGTGGAGGCCGCTGGCGTCCCCGCCGCCCTCGGTGAGATGTGCTGTATCCACCGCACCAACGGAGACCCTGTAGACGCCGAAGTCGTCGGCTTCCGCGGCTCCCAGACCCTCCTCATGCCGCATGGAGACCTGCGCGGTATCGCTCCGGACCAACGCGTGACGGCGCTCCGCCACGCCTTTGAGGCTCCCGTCGGCGACGGCCTGCTCGGTCGCGTGCTCGACGGCTTCGGCGTCCCGATCGACGGCGGCCCGATGCCCACGATCGAGGGGACACGCTCTGTACACGCTGACGCGCCCTCCCCCCTCGAGCGCCCCCTCATCGACGAGACCCTCCAGACAGGTGTCCGCACCATCGACGGCTTCACCACCCTCGGGCGAGGTCAGCGCCTCGGCATCTTCGCCGGCTCCGGGGTTGGCAAGTCCTCCCTCTTGGCGCAGATCACCCGCGGCACCGACGCGGACGTGGTCGTGGTCTGCCTCGTCGGAGAGCGTGGACGAGAAGTCCGCGCCTTCATCGACGACGCCCTCGGCGGCGAGCGCAGAGAGCGCGCCGTCCTCCTGGCTGCGACCAGCGACCGCTCCCCCATCGAGCGTCAGATGGCGCCCTTCGTGGCGATGACGATCGCTGAGCACTTCAGAGACCAGGGCAAAGACGTCCTCTTCGTCATGGACTCCGTCACACGCTTCGCCACCGCGTCTCGCGAGATCGGACTCGCAGCAGGTGAGCCCCCCACTGTCCGCGGATATCCGCCCAGCTTCTTCGCGACCCTCCCGCGCCTCGTCGAGCGCATGGGCCGCACGGAGCGCGGCAGCATCACCGGGCTGCTCACGGTCCTCTTGGACGCTGATGACCCCAACGAGCCTGTCGCCGACACCCTCCGTGGACTCTTAGACGGACACGTCTTCCTCTCACGTGAGCTCGCCGAGCGCGGGCACTTCCCCGCGGTCGACATCTGCGCCAGCCTCTCAAGGCTCATGCCAGACCTGGCGTCCTCCGACCACTTAACTGCCGCGGCCTCCCTGCGAGAGCTGCTCTCCACCTGGGAAGAGGGCCGCGACCTCGTCGAGATCGGCGCGTACAGCGCTGGCAGCAACCCTGCCCTAGACCGCGCGATTGAGGCTTTCCCCCTGATCGACGAGTTCACGGCGCAGACGCGTTCCGAGCACACACCCCTCGGAGACTCTGTCAGCGCGATGCGTGTCCTCGCCGGCCAAGAAGGAGCTGAGGCATGAGGCCCTTCAAGTTCCGCCTGGAGCGCCTCCAGAAGGTGCGCTCCGCTGAAGAGCGCGCAGCGCGCGCTGAGTTCGCCGCGGCGCTCGGAGCCCTCACCTGTCGAGAGGTCGCCGTGCGTGAGGCGCTCACCCGCAGAGATGAGGCCAGGGAAGAGCTGCGCCACATCCTCGCGGAGGGGAACGCTGCCTCCGCCTTCTTGACCGCGCAGCGAGTCACAGACCGCTTCGACGCCGTCGTCGAAGAGACCGAGAGAGAGCGACTCCTCGCCGCCAACGCAGCAGACCAAGCTCGCTCCAAATGGGCTGAGCTCCGCTCCAAGGAGGAGGGCTTGTCTCGCTTGCGTGACGCGCGCGAGTCAGAGCATCGACGCGAACACGAGCGCATGCAAGCTCGCGAACTAGACGAGATCGCCATGACCCGCGCTACGGGAAATGGAAACCACGCTGACCATTCGTCAGCGACAACCACCCTGACCTCATGAAGAAGCCCTTCAAGATCGCAGCCCTCGGCCTCGGCGCCTTGGCGCTCTTCGCAACGACCTATTTCACCATCTTCGCTGTCATGGGCGTGCCCATCACAGAGACGCCCGTCGCGGAGCACGTCTTCAATGAGGAGCCTCAAGCCCAGCCCGTCGTGAGCCGTCCAGCGCCCAAGCCCCAGACCGAGCGCGAGTCTGCTGAGCGCTCCTCGGACGTGATGAGCGCCTTCGTCTTCCCTGCCGGTGTGCAGGCAGAGACCTTGCGCACCCTGAAGGCCGAGCTCTTCGATCAGCTCGAAAAGAACCGTGCTATGCGCGCAGAGTTGGAAACGCGCGAGCGCAGCCTTCAAGACCGTGAGCAAGACCTCTCTGCTCGCTTTGAAGAGCTCATGTCACTCCGCGGACGCCTCGATGAGTACCACCTTGAGCTGGAGGCACGCGCAGAGGAGCTCGCCCACCAGCGCTCAGCCAGGGATCAACAGCGCTCGGCGCGGCTCGTCGAGATGTCGAAGTACCTCAAGGAAGGTGAGGCCACCCATGCGGCCGCGCTCCTCGAGGGCATGGAGCCCGCCGATGTCGCGCAGATCCTCGATGTCCTCGAGCCTGAGCGCGCAGGGGAGCTCCTGCGCTCCATGAGCCCTGAGGCCTCTCGCAGGGTGTGGGAGGCAGGTCTGTCCTCTCAAAGTGACTCTAAAGAGAACTAAGTGCCTGCCAAATAAAGACTTAGAGGCTTTTCGCTAGTTCAAGCTCATCGCGGCATCTGTCGATAACTGATCAGGGGGTCACCCCCCTCCCCACACCACGAAACACTCCATGGACGTCTCAACGATCATCGGCGCGCTCCTCGGCTTCGCCCTCGTCCTCTTCGCGATGGCGACCGGCAAAGGCGGCATCGCCAGCTTCGTTCACTACCCCTCGATCGCCATCGTCGTGGGCGGCACCTTCGCCGTCACGATGATGAACTTCCCGTTCGGCGAGCTTCGCTCGATCCTCAAGGTGATGGCCAAGACGGCCCTCAACAAGATCGCGACGCCCGCCCAAGAGATCCAGCGCATCGTCGAGTACGCGAACCTCGCACGCAAAGAGGGGCTCCTCTCCCTCGAGAACCGCCTCAACGAGGTCCAAGACAACTTCTTCGCGAAGGGGACGCAGCTCGTCATCGACGGCTTCAACGCTGAGACCGTCCGCGACATCATGACCGTCGAGGCAGAGTGGCAGCGGCAGCGCCACTCCTCTGGCAAGAAGATGCTCGACCAGATGGGGACCTTCGCACCGGCCTTCGGGATGATCGGAACCCTCGTCGGCCTCGTGCAGATGCTCCAGAACCTCTCTGACCCGACGTCGATCGGCCAGGGGATGGCGACCGCGCTGCTCACCACCCTCTACGGCGCCATGCTCGCGAACATGGTGTTCCTGCCCCTCGCAGGGAAGCTCGAGGTGCGCGCCAAGCAAGAGGCTCTGCTCCGAGAGCTCATGATCGAAGGCATCGTCGCCATTCAATCCGGCGAGAAGCCTCAGCTCATCAAAGAGAAGCTGAAGGGCTTCCTCAGCCCCGACGTCAGGGAGACGGTCACCGCCTGAGATGGGCGCTCGCACGACAGCTTCTGAAGACAGCGGGCCCAGGGTCCCCGACTGGATCGTGACCTTCTCGGACATGGTCTCGTTGCTCGTCACCTTCTTCATCCTGCTCATGACCTTCTCAAGCATGAACGTCCTCGACGCCTTCCAGGTCGAGGGCAAGCTGACTGGTCTCTCCGGTCAGGTCGTGAACGAGAAGGGCGAGAGCGCTCCCGACCCGCTCAAGCACGACTTCCTCGCCGCGATGAACTTCTCCCGCGGCGCGACGGTCCCTCACTCCAGGCCGCCGAGCGAGCTCCCGGGTGACCTCGACGACATGGGCGCTGCGCTCAGCGCGGAGCACACCGAGGTCGACTTCGCCAAGACACCAGACGGGCTCGTGGTCCGCTTCGATGAGCGCTGCGCCTTCCAGCCGGGCTCCTCCGCGCTCCCGCTGGAGCTCCGCCGCTCGCTCGAAGAGGTCGGCGCGGTGCTGCAGCACTACCCCAACCTCATCGTCGTAGAGGGCTTCACCGACGCAGGCTTTGTCCCGACGCCTGAGTTCGAGACCGCTGACGCGCTCGCCCACGCGCGGGCCTTTGCTGCAGCGGACGCCCTCTTGGCCATGAGCGACATTCCTCCCGCCCTGATCCAGACCGCCGGAGTCGGTGGTCGCCGCTTCACCGAGGGGAACGACACCGCGCTCGATCGTAGGAGGAACCGCCGCGTCGAGCTGCGCGTCCTCTCGCTCTCGCGCGCCCGCCGTCAAGCC
>JAKVCE010000217.1 GCA_022447405.1 Planctomycetota bacterium
GGGAGAGCCTGTGGGTGATGTACGGGTTGTCGTTCTGCTCGAAGGGCAAAGAGATGTTGAGGCCGATGTTCTCACCAGCGGCCTCCGAGGCCCCGCGGTTCGCAGCCTCCATGATCCCTGGGCCGCCGCCAGAACAGACTACGAAGCGCCGACCTGAGTCTTCGAGCTCCTTGGACCACTGCGTCAGGCGCTTGGCCAGCTCACGCGTCGCCTCGTAGTACTTCGACATAGACAGGCGGCGCTCTGCGAGCTCCAAGCCCTCTCCCGACTCCTTCGCCGCCGCGACCTCAGCCTCAGCCTCCTCTTCAGAGGGGATCCTCGCGGAGCCAAAGAAGACCACGGTGTCTTTGATCTCGAACTCGCGGAAGCGGGTCGCCGGCTCGAGGTACTCAGCCAAGATCCGTATGGGCCTGGCGTCCGGAGAGTTGATGAAGTCGAGGTTCTTGTAGGCCTTCTCGGCGCGGTACCTGTTGGCGCTCATTGGAATGGACTCCCTGGGGGTCGGGTGGGAAGAGCCGGGTGGAGTGAGCCTACCGCACGGAGCTTTAGGCTCCAGCGCAATCGCTCACGCCGACCGGAGAGACCGCAGAGAGAGTTCGCCCGCCGCCCTAGGTCACCGGTTGATGACTTGCGCCTTAGCCTTGTCCACGGCGCGGTGTACGAGCGGGTCGATGAGCCCGGCGAGCGTCTCTCCTGAGCCCGCGCTGCGATCCGTGTTGAACAACACAGCCCAGCACTGTCCGTCATGCCGGCGCACCATGATCGTAGAGGTGCCGCCCGTGAGTAAGCCGTTGTGCCAAGCGTTCCTGCGACCCTCGCCCACATCGCGCACCAGCCAACCCAGGCCATACCAGACGGCGCCGGGCTGCTCCTCCTGCGGGGCCCACATGGTGTGGACGCTCTCCTCCGAGAGCAGCGGGCAGGCCGCGGGGTCGCTGAACGCCCCCGCGAAGCGAGCGAGGTCCGCCGCAGAGGCGATCCATGCGCCGTGAGCGTCCATAACCTCTTGGTCGTGCGAGTATCCGATAGGGACCCTGCGCCCGGGCGCCTTCACAGGCTCACGATACCGTCCCTTTTGGTCATGGTACGCGACCTCATCAAGCGCGCGGTCCTCCGGCAAGGAGCGGCCGATCCGCATGCCCTTGATCCCGAGCGGCGCGAGGACCCGCTCGCGCACCGCCTCCTCATAGGGCTGCCCCGTGACGGCCTCGATCACTCGCCCTAAGACGCAGTAGCCGAAGTTCGAGTAGGCGTAGCCCTCCCCTGGGTCGAAGTCGAGAGGCTCAGAGAGCATGAAGCGGATGATGTCCCTCGCGCTCGGGGTCGTGGAGAGGCCCAACTCCCGCTTGATCCGCAGCGTCTGAAACATGGGGTCGTAGGACGCGCTCCGGTCCCAGCCGCCGCGGTGCGAGAGGAGCTGTCGCACTGTGACCTGCTGGAGGCGCTCGTCGCAACCAGCGCCGCCGAGCGCTTCGCCGAAGCCGATGAGCTCGAAGGGGTTGGCCTCTAGAGAGAGCTCGCCGCGCTCCACGAGCTGCAGCACACAGACGGCCGTGATGGGCTTGCTGATGCTCGCGATGCGAAAGAGAGACGTCGCGCTCACCCGCTCCCTCTGTCCGAGCTCTACCAGACCGAAGCCGCGGGAGTAGACGACCGCTCCGTCCTCAGAGACCGCGAGCGCTGCCCCGGGGACGTCGTGACGATCGAGGAAGTCGACCATCATCTCGTCGAGGACGTGCGCGTCGCCCCACGACGCGGCGGCGCCACCGCCGGGTGAGCTGCAGGCGCATGAGAAGAGCACTGCCAATCCGATCACGGCGCGCATCACGAGCTCCTCAGCCGAGCGGGCCTTCTCCCTTGCCCCGCTCGTCGACCTTCTTCTTGGCCTTGTCGAAGAGGTCGTCGAGGCGAGACTCCTTTGACTGCTCCTCGCCCAAGGCCTCCTCAAACTTGTCGGCAGCGTCCTCCGCCCTCGAGGAGGTCCGCTCATTAGCGCTCTCCCACCGGTCAGGGTCGAGCTGCATCTTCCCTGTCTCATCTACCTCTCCCCGCTTGGCGTGACGCAGGACCTTGCCGCTCGCGCTGTCCACGACGAGGGTCGCCTCACAACAGGGACACACGGTCTCGATCTGCTTCATGGTGAGCTCTCTTGGTTGAGGATGCCCCTGAATCGGGAGAGGGGCAGGGCGTAAGTCATTCGTATTGCCTCGTATCCGGGAGCACTGTATCGCGTATGGAAGGTGGCTTCGCGAAAGACCCGGCGAAGTCCCCGAACCCAGGCTGAGAGAGAGACCATGCACGCGAGAGGAGACCGAACCGCCGTGAACACGCCTCACCCCCTACACGGAGACAAGCCGCAGAAGATCCTCGGCGGCGCGCTCTGGCTCGGGCTCGCGGCGCTCCTCGTCTATCTATCTCACTGAGCGCAGAGAGCCTCAGCGATCAGCGCCGGCCTCTTCGGCTGCGGAGCCCGCGAGCAGGCGCTCACGATACTTCTCGTAGAAGCGACTCTGCCGGTTCTCCAAGCTCACCTGCTCGCCGTCGATGAAGACGTAGCGCACGGGGTCAGCGACCTCCATGAGGTCACCCTGGGTGATCACGAGGTCAGCGATCTTCCCGGGCTCGAGGCTCCCGAGCTCGCCATCGATCCCCAACGCCTCCGCAGCGCCGAGCGTGATCGCCCGCACCGCCTCCTCCTTCGGGAGACCGTAGGCCGCAGCCATCGAGGCGTGGAAGGCGATGTTTCGCGGGTTCTCGTCGTCGGAGGTCTGAATCGCGATGTTCACGCCCGCACGGACGAGGACGGCCGGGTTAGCGAAGGGCGCGTCATAGGGGTCGTACTCCGTGGAAGGGAGGTCTAAGACAGGCCCGACCACGACCGGGACGCCCGCCGCTGCGATCGCGTCCACGACCTTCCAGCCCTCAGTCGCACCGAACAAGACCGCGTCGAGCTCGAGCTCTTCGATGAAGCGCAGCGCGAGGAGGATCGTCTGTGCGTTGTCCGCGTGCACCGCCACCCGCGCCTCACCCCGCGCGAAGGGGACGAGGGACTCGAGCCGCGGGTCGAAGGGAGGCCCGGGCACGCCAGCCTCTTTGGACTCATCCGCGAGGCGGCCGTACTCAAGCGCGTCGGCAAAGAGCTCACGCATACGGCCAGCGGCGTCCGGCTCCTCCTTCTTCTTGGAGGAGTTGCGCACGGACGGGAAGCCGAGGTGGAGCATGTCCTCATCCTGATAGAGGAGCTCCTCCCAGGTCGCGCCGACCATGCGGACGACGCTGGATTTCCCGTTCATCGTCCCGCGCCCGCGGGGCGCGACCTGCGCGCGGGTCACGCCGTTCGTTCGCGTGACCGCGATGTGTACGGACTCAGCGTTGAGCGAGGTGGAGGTGACGAGGTCAGGGTGGTCCTCACCGATCTCGTCCGTGTCCATCGAGGAGCGCACCGCGGCGATCTCGCGCAGGCCGATGGCCGTGTTGATCGCGATGAGCCCGGGCCAAACCTCGAGCCCATCCTCCGTGATCACCCGCGCCCCAGAGGGGACAGCGATGTCGCTGCCCAGCGCGAGGATCCGGCCGTCCTGGATGAGGATCGTCCCGTCTTCGATGGGCGCGGCGCTGACCGGGTGGATCTTCGCGCCAGCGATCGCGACGACCTCTCCCCCTTCAGGATCCACCGGGAGGCCTTCGCCGAGCTCGACGTAGGGCCGGGGCGCGAGCGGCGCGGCGTCGAAGCCGAAGGTGTCGCGCCGCTCGAACTCGATCTCTCCTTCCACCATCGTCCACTCGACGCGGCTCATGGAAGAGAGCGGGTCCCCGGTGAGCAAGGTCAGGTCGGCGCGCTTGCCGGTCTCGATAGAGCCCGTCTGGTCTCCGATCTCGAGCTGCTGCGCAGGAAAGAGGGTGACGAGAGCCAGAGCGCGGACCCGGTCCATGTCGGCGTAGCGCACGCTCTTGGCAGCCTCTACGTACATGCGTCGGACCATCTCGTCGTCGTCTGAGTTGATCGAGGAGAGGATCCCAGCCTCGTCCATCAAGGCCGCGTTCTGTGGGATCGCGTCGAAGGCCTCGAGCTTGTAAGACCACCAGTCGCCGAAGGTCGAGCCGCCGATCCCCAGATCCGCCATCTCCTGGGCGACCTTGTACCCCTCCAAGACATGCTGGAGGGTCAGGATCTTGAAGCCAAACTGCTCGCTCGCGCGCATGAGCATCAAGATCCCGTCTGCCCGATAGCAGTGAGAGTGCACGGGGATCACTCCGGTGAGGATGTCCCGGAGTGCGTTCAAGCGGATGTCCTCGCGGGGCGGAGAGGGGTCGACTCCTGCGCGCAGGTCCTCCTCATATCGCTCCCACTCGAGCTTGTACTCCGCGGCGCGGGGGAAGGCGCGCTGGTAGACCGCCGCCACGCCGAGCCGGGTGGAGGGGAAGCGCGAGCCCCGGCGGCTCGAGTTCGAGCGCTTCGGGTTCTCACCCAGAGCGAACTTCACGCCCTCACGGGCGTCGGGAAAGCGCAGCTCATCTGCGGTCTGTCCCCACTTG
>JAKVCE010000218.1 GCA_022447405.1 Planctomycetota bacterium
CGCGAGGTCCTCGATGAGCTCGTCGACAGCCATGGCGTCGGCGACCTCCGAGGGGCTTCCATTCAGGACGATCTTCAAGGTGTGGTGGAGCGGAGCGCGGGATCCGCGAACATCATCCCAGAACTGCGGGCCGTGAGCCACA
Source organism: Planctomycetota bacterium (assembly GCA_022447405.1). Lineage (GTDB taxonomy): Bacteria > Planctomycetota > UBA1135 > UBA1135 > JAKVCE01. The sequence goes on from JAKVCE010000218.1 coordinate 143, forward strand.
CGGCACCCCCAGAAGGGTCACTCCCCCCCGCGCCTAGCGCGGGGCGGTGAGGTCCAGGAAGCGAGCCTCTCCCCGCAACGAGGCGAGGTCTGGGTCGTCGCGGGCCCAGGCGCGCTGCCGCTCGCGCGCGCCGCTGGTCGTGTGATTGACGCTGAGCTCGAGCTCGAGGAAGGAGAGCGCTCGCCCCGTGTCCCCCAGCAAGGCGTGAGTGCACGCCAGGTTGTAGTAGAGACCTGGCTCTGGCACGACCCGCGCTAGGGCCACGCGCGCCTCCTGCTCTCTGCCAGAGCGGGCTCGGTAGCAAGCCAACAGGACCGTCGCGAAGGCGTCCTGACGGAGCTCGTAGGCGCGCTCAAAGTAGGCGAGCGCGCGGTCCGTGTCCTTGAGCCGGACGTTGGCATTGACCGCAAGAGAGATCAGCACGCCAGCGCGCATGGAGGTCACATCCCGATACGCCGCGGGGGAGATCCCACGCGAGGCGAAGTGGTTCTCCAAATCCTCGAGGCGCCCGACGGCGCGGAGGAAGTAGCGCTCAGCCGCTTGAGGATCATCCTCATCGCAGAGGCATGAGCCCATGTTGGACTCCGCGCGCGCGGCCGACTGGATCGCCCAGACATAAGTCTGCAGGAGCGTCCCAGACTCCATGTCCTCGATAAAGGACTCGAGCAAGCGTCGAGCCTCCGCGGTGCGCCCCTCCTCTCGCAAGGTCGCGGCGAGGTCGAGGGCGACGGTCGAGGGCCTGCGGGCGGCATAGATCAGCTCCGCTCCGCTCTGCCCCTCTTGGAAGCGCGCGTTCCCCAGCTCGCGCACCAATCGCTCGATCTCCTCTTCGAGCTCTTCGTCAGCCTCTCCGCGCAGGAGCAGACGGCGCAAGCGCTGCTCGCTCCGCGCGAGCTGCTTGCGCAGGCGCTCGCTGCGAGCGCCCAAGATCTGACGAATGAGGCCGAGCCGCGCCTCGTCCTCAATCGTCTTGAGCTCTCCCGTTACGCCGAGCGGGGTGATCCCAGGCAGCTCCAAGGGCGCGATCGTCGCGAAGGCCGCGAGGAGCTCGAGCCTCCACCTCAAGGCGTCTCCAGGAGACAGGTCGGCCACCGCGCTGCCCTCCTCGAGGACCCGCCAAGGCGCTGGATGCTCCCCGAAGAGGAAGTCCGCAGAGGCGAAGCTCTGCTGCTCTGCCTGTACGCTCAACAGGTGCGCGCGCAGCGCGAGCGCGTGGGCGCGCTGTGCAGCGCCCAGGACCTCGGGGTCCTCTGCTCGTCCGCCTGAGGCGAGCCAAGAGAGGGCGGCGCCGGTCTCAGCCTTGGCAGCGAGCTGCGCTGCGATGCTGCGGAATGTGATCTCAGCGCGGCCGCTCCTAGGGCTCCTCGAGAGGGCGTCGGCGAGGTCTCGCTGCACGAGGAAGGCGGCGCTGGCGCGCTCATACTCTCCTCGCACGAAGTGGGCGGTGGCCAGGTAGCCCTGGCCGCGCGCCTGGCTCGCGGCGTCGTCCGCTAAGAAGGCGCCCTCGCTGAGGGGGAGCGCTGCGGCGAGGACGACGTCCACCTCACCGAGGGCCAAGCCCACCTCACAGCGATGGTCCGCGACGAGGTCAGCGCGGTACCCCGCCGCGCTGAGTGCGTCGAGGAAAGAGAGCGCGCGCTCGCCATCCGTCTGGAGCAAGACCTCAAGGAGCGAGTCCACAGCGAAGAGGGTCGCTTGGCTGATGGAGGCGTCGGGGGTCTGGAGGAGGCGCGCGAAGGGGCTCAGCGCTGCCTCTGTCCACTCAGCGGCGCCTCGCTCTGCCAGGCTCGAGGAGCCGACGCTCATGAGCTCGCCGACAGGCAGCGCGGCCGCTTCACCGTCTCTCAGAGAGCGGACGAGCAGCTCCCACGCCCACGCCCTCCCTCTAGGCGTCTCAGCGAGTGAGCGGGCGGCCTGAGCCTGTTCGGACCCCGTGAGGGCGATGACCAGCTCAGTCAAGCTCTCAAGGCAGACCTCGTCGCCGCGACGTCCGAGGGCTCGCAAGCTCGCGCGTCGGAGGCTCGGCTCGTCCTCCTTTAGCGCGATGGCAGCGAGCGCAGCGGCGATCTCGCCCGCTGGCTCCGGGTGATCCACCGCGCTCGAGAGCGCCTCGATGGCCGCGCTCCAGCGCTCCACATCGGGGCTCTCAAGGTCCGCGAGCGGTCCCTCGACGCCTTGTACGAGCAAGGCGAGGCTGAGGAGCGAGCCGAGCACTAGCCCTCCTCTCCTCGGGCGAGGCGATAGTCGAGGGCGCGCCGGGTGATCCCCAGGCGACGCGCCGCGGCGCTCTTGTTTCCGCGCTGCTCCTCGAGCGCAGCTTGAATCATCTCCTGCGTCCAGTCCTCGAGCGAGAGGCCCCGCGCCAGCGCAGCGCGAGCGAGATCCTGCGCCCCGCCGGCCTGCTCATCGCTCAGAAAGTCGAGCTCCTCAGCCTGGAGCGCTCCTGCGTTTGGACCGGCGAGGGCGTGCGCGCGCTCGAGGGCGTTCTCTAGCTCGCGGACGTTGCCGGGCCAGGTGTGCGCCTCCAGGCGCTCGAGGGCCCCCGCGCTGAGCTCTCGCGACGGGACCCCCAAGCGCGCCGCGGCGCGCGCGCCAAGGTGAGCGGCGAGGCCGGCGATGTCCTCAAGTCTGGCGCGCAGCGGAGGCACCTCCAAGACCACCACCGCCAAGCGGTACCAGAGGTCCTTGCGGTACTCCCCCGCCTCCACGCGCGCCCTGAGGGAGGGCGTCGCGGTGGCGAGGACGCGCGCCTCGACCTCCACCGCCTCTGCCACACCCAGCGGCTCGACCAAGCGCTCCTGCAGCGCGCGCAGGAGCTTGACCTGCACGAGCTCGTCGAGGACCTCGATCCCGTCGAGGACGAGCGTGCCAGCTCCCGCCGCCTGAAAGCGCCCGCTGCGCTCACGATCTGCCCCGGTGAAGGCCCCCGCCACGTGCCCGAAGAGCTCGCTCTCGACGAGGGTCGGGGAGAGGGCGGCGAGCGAGACCTCGACCAGCGGCTCCGCCGCGCGAGCAGATCTCCTGTGCAGCTCTCGAGCCAGCGCGTTCTTTCCGCTGCCCGGCTCACCGAGCAACAGCACCGTCGCGTCAGCCCCTGCGAGCCGCTCTACCTGCTCCATCAGCTCAACAGAGGCCTCTGAGGTACCTTCAAGGTAGGAATGCTGTTCTTGACTCATGGTCGCTAGGTGCCGAGAGAGGGACCCCCGCCGCTCACGCGGAGAGGCCCCAGTCGGTTGACTCACCCTACCCAATATCTCAAACTGTTAGGCCTCCCTGAATCCATCGAAAACTCACGCTCAGCGTGGTCAGAAATGGAGAGGTGAAGCGGGCGCGAGCCAGCTTCGGCCTCTCCCTTTGTGCATCTAGCGAAATTGCTCAGGTGCGCAGCTGGCCATCCCTCGCACAGCCCCTCTCCAAGCAGCCCAAGCCATGAACGGCGAAGACCTCATCCGATACGTGGACGTGATCCACCGCGACCGGGACATCCCGAAGGAAGTCATCTTCCGAGGGTTAGAAGACGCCCTCTCGCAAGGTGTACGTAAACGCCTCGGCGTAGATGATGACCTGGTCGTGACCATCGACCGCAAGTCAGGCGCAGTCCACATGGAGGACGAAGAGGAGGTCTACGAGCTCGACCTCGACCAGCTCGGCAGGATCGTCGCCCAAGCTGTCAAGCAGGGCTTCTTGCAGCGCGTGCGAGAGGCAGAGCGGGACGTCCTCTACGAGGAGTACGAGGCCCGCGTCGGCCAGCTCGTGAACGGTCAGGTGCAGCGCTTTGAGGGTGAGTCCCTCGTCGTAAACCTCGGCAAGGTCGAGGCCTACCTCAGCAGGGACGACCGTGTCCGCGGCGAGAACTTCGCCCCCGGCGACCGCATCCGCTGCCTCATCGTCGAGGTCCGCAAGGACGGCAGCCGCGTCAAGATCTTCGTCAGCCGCACCCACCCCGACCTCGTGCGCAGCCTGTTCCAGCTCGAGGTCCCTGAGGTCTCTGACGGCATCATCGAGGTCCGCCGCGTCGTCCGCGAGCCTGGCTACCGCACGAAGATGGCGGTCGTCTCCTCTGACCCGAAGATCGACTGCATCGGCGCCTGCGTTGGCGTCAGGGGGTCACGCATCAAGGCCGTCATCGACGAGCTGCGAGGCGAGCGCATCGACATCATCCGCTGGAGCGACTCGCTCGAGCAGCTGATCATGAACGGCTTGAAGCCTGCGGTGATCCACCTCGACAACATCTTCCCGGACATCGAGAACCACCGCGCGATCGTGATCGTGGATGAGGACCAGCAGTCCCTCGCGATCGGTAAGCGGGGACAAAACGTACGCCTCGCGAGCAAGCTCTGCGGCTGGGACATTGAGATCAAGACCCGCTCAGAGTTCGACGGTG
>JAKVCE010000219.1 GCA_022447405.1 Planctomycetota bacterium
GCCGTCTTCGCCGTCGATGTTCTGAGGCACGTAGGTCTCAATGTCCGAGAACCCGTCGAGGTTCCGGTCCGGGTCCGGTAGGCCGTCTCCGTTGATGTCGATGTTCACCCCGGTGTTCACGTTACGGATGTTGATCTGGACGATGTTCTCACGGAGGGAGAAGCAGTCGGGGTCCCAGAGGTCCAGGTCTGGCTGCTGAGTGATGAGCGGGTTCAAGAAGTCCACGGTGTAGAGCCTCGGGCCGGGCGAGCTCCCGGGGTTTGTCTCTTCGGTGGCGTGGCATTCGGCGCAGCCTGCGTGCCGCAGACTCGGGTTGAGCCCCGTGTCGTTGGACCCGAAGAAGAGGTCTCTGCCAAGCTGAGCCAGAGGCGTCAGGTCCCCCGTAGCTGGATCGAGGTTGGGGTTCAGCGGGATGGGGACCTCTTCGTGATAGTCGATCAGTGCGATCTGTTCTTCATCGGAGAAGATGCCGTGGCCGCCGTTCTCGCCGCCGAACATCGGGCCGGTCTCGCCCATGTGCAGGCGCGTTCCCTTCCAGAGCAAGAGTCCCGTGCCGAGGGTCCCGCCGTAGACCGGCATGGTCGAGCGGGGGCCTGCGGGGCGCTGCCAGACGTTCGCGTCTTCGCCGCCCTCGAAGTGGCAGGAGGCGCAGCTGTTGTTGAAGGAACCGGTGGTCTGCGCCCTTGAGGCGTCCTCGAAGATCTCGAGGCCGCGCCGCGCGCTGAAGCTCATCTCGTCCCGCGTGGTCAAGGTGCTGATCTGGGGAGAGCGAGAGACGATAGCGCCGGTAGAGAAGTCCACCTGCAAGCAGGACAAGGTGCGGTTCACCTCGTTGACGATGTAGAGATTCGCCCTGGTCGTGCCCGAGATCTCATGGAGCGCCATCCCCAGCGGCAGGTCGCCTGTCGCGGTGGTGGTGTCCATGGGGGAGCGCTCTTGGAAACCGATCCGCGGCGGATAGACGGCGCGGAGGTTGAGCTCGCCCTGGTCTACCCCGAAGAGGAAGAGGTCCTCAGAGCCCCGGTTGAGGAGGAGGAGGTGATCACCAGCAGCGTTGAAGAGCGCCTTGCTCGGGTGCCCTGCCCGGTGGCCGAACTCATCTGTGGGGACGCCCTCTGCCCGGATCCTCATGCGCACAGCGTTTGTCCACACGTGCTCTCCGGTCACGCGGGAGATGCGCGCTTGGCAGATCACCGTCAGGCCGTCTAGGGCGGGGTTGTTCGGGATGTTGATGGACTTGGAGCCGCTCGAGATGTCAAAGACGAAGCGCGGGACGACCCTCTTCACGCCTTCGCCCGTGAGCTGGGCGATCTCTGTGGTGCCGATCAAGAGCTGGGCGGAGTCGCTGCTCGACTGCCCCTCTAGCTGGAAGTTTGCGGCGCCACCGAGGGTGGGCGCGCCTGTCGCACCGAGCAGGACTGTGTCTCCGCCAGAGAACGGGAACGGGTCGCCGACGGAGCCGTACTCCGCGGGCTCCGGGTCATCGTCGAGCTCGTGGTGGAGCCTCTTAGAGGCGTCGCCAGCCTGGCCGTAGGTGTTGGTGGCAGCGTCGATCACGGTCAGCCCGGGGTAGACGCGGTTGGCGAAGTCGCCGGCGAAGCCAGGCCCGAAGTCGTGGTTCACGTCGTGGTTGACGTTGTGGAGGAGGTGGGGGACCACCGCGAGGCTGCCGTCAGGGGAGAGGGCGATGTCTTCCATGAAGCGCGGGACGCCCTGGCTCTTGAGCTCTTGGACAGGGACCGGGTTCATGATCGGATCGAAGGGATATTCGTTGATGCCGATCTTCGCGCTGATTGACGCGCCAATGGGCATCCCGCTCGCTGAGAGGTTGAGGTCGAGGACCGAGATGTACGGCGACTTGTTGTGCGTCACATAGAGGCGCTGGCTGTCAGCGCTGATGGTGAATCCACGCGGGTCTCCGAGGTCGGCTAGGCCGTCACGGTTCTCGTCGATGTCCTTGACCGTCTTTCCGGGGGGGATGAAGTTCAGGCTGCGGTCGTACCGGTGCTCGTAGAGCTCGGCGTAGTTCGTCGCGTCGAAGAACTTGATCGTGCCCGAGCGGAAGCCGCTCACGGCGAACCAGAGTCCGTTGGGCGCGAGGGCGAGCCCGTAGGGCTCGACGCCGACGTCGTAGAGCTGCTGTGTGACGGTGAGGGTCTGGGTGTCGACGATCGAGACGAGGCCTAGCTTGGGCGAGGCGGGCATCCCCAAGACAGAGTTCTGTTCCTCGTAGACGTTGCCGCGTTGGCACGCCACGAAGAGCTTGCTGCCGTCGGCGCTGAGCGCCAAGGAGCGGGGCCAGACTCCGACGCGCACCTCGGCTAAGGCCTGGCCAGCCGCGACGTCCACGAGGGAGATGGAGTAGTTCGTCTTGTTGCAGACCCAGACGTGGTCCGGGTTGGTGGGGTCCACAGCGACCGCAGAGACCTGGGAGTGCTGAGCTACGCTCGGCAGGGCGAGGAGCAAGAGTGCGAGGGCTCTATAGAGGTGAGTCATGGGTCAGTTAGAGGCTGTGGAGCTGGCGCGGGAGATCGCTGTGGAGGCCGCAGCGGCTGCGGCCAAGACCCCTGAGATACCCCTTGTCCCACTTGAGGATACCCGGAGTGAAGCATCCTGGGTGGGGCCCGCCGCGCCCAGGACAGGGTAGACGGGTCGAAGGGCGAATTTGTTTCAAGGCGGGCGCCGCCTTCCACATGGGCCCGGAAAGACCTTCCGAGGGTCGCGCGGAGAGAAAACAATGAAAAACGCCTCAAACCCTTTATTTGCAGTGGTTTATAGATGAGCGCTGCGCTTGGCAAGCGGCGTGCTTGCAGAGGGAGCCATGGAATCGCTCCCGATCAAGCCCCAGGTGGAGGTCCCTGAGCCCAAGTCCTCTCGGGACGGCGTCTCAGGCCGATACGCCCGCTCCCGCACGCACGCGGCCTCCGAGCAGGCGCAGCGGAGCCACGGAGCTGGCCGAGAGGCGGAGCCGGGGGCCGGAGAGCCCTCGCAGAGTCGCCGCTCTGAGGGAGTGCGCCGAACTCACCGGAGCCGCAGGCAGCGCGCCCAAGGGCGCGGCCGAGCTGAGGGCCAGCGAGCAGAAGGTGGAGATTTCACGACGGCGCGACCTGGCAAGAGTGGCGGGAGCGAAGCTGGAGCCAGCTTTGCCTCCAGTCTCAAAGCCAAGGCGAGCGCAGCGGCCCAGCCCGCAGAGCAGGGCTCGATCACTGGGCAGGCGGAGCAGACGGTGAGGCAGGAGCCCTCGCAGCTACAAGCGCCCCAGCTCACGACCTCGAAGCTCCAAGCCCCGACCCAGCAGGCGCATGTCGCGCGAGCTGGGAAGGTGACAGCTGCCAGCGCGCGGACTCCAGAGGCCGCGCCGATCGCTGGGCCTAAGGAGCAGGCAGCCGCTGGGAAGGCGCGCACCGAAGCGAAGGCACCCGCCGAGGCGGCCCCGACGCCTGAGCGCGATCAAGCGTCCGATGTCCTCAGACAAGTGCGCTTGCAGATCATCCCCGAGGCGCGCACAGCGACCGTCTACCTCAAGCCCGCCGAGCTCGGCCGGGTCTCCATCAAGCTCGTCGTCGAAGGCGACGAGGTGAGAGCCGTCGTCCGCGCCGAGACGCCCGAGGCGCTCGCCGCTTTGGAGCAGCACATGCCGGAGCTCGAGGCCTCTCTTGAAGACCGGGGCTTCGCGGACGCCCAGCTAGACCTCGCCCTCGGTTTTGAGGGAGAGCCCACCGAACAGGCCGACGGCGCAGACGCCGTCGAGCCCTCACCCGACCAGATCCACCGCCTCTTCGCGAACGCTGAAGGGGTCGACTACTACGCCTGAACCCTAGGGGAAACCAATGAGCATCTCAGGAATCACAAGCAACGACAGCTCGTACGCCGACGCCATCGGCGGCGGACAGATGGGCAAGGAGGCTTTCATGGAGCTCCTCGTTCAGCAGCTGAAGAACCAAGATCCGCTGTCCCCGATGGACAATGACAAGTTCATCGCGCAGCTGACTCAGCTCTCGTCCCTCGAGGGGATCCAGAACCTCAACGAGAACATGGTCGGGCTCGCGATGCTCCAGCAAGGGAACGCGCTCATGAGCCAGCTCACGCAGAGCTCCGCCTTGATCGGCAAAGAGGTGACCTACACAGACTTCGAGACCGGCGAAGAGCGCACCGGGATGGTCCAGTCCGTGAAGATCGAGGACGGCATGGCTGTCCTCAACATCGACGGGCAGGACGTCCCCCTCGCCAGCGTGCTGGAGATCACCGAGGGCGACTCCACTGTCGACGGCGGTGATGACGCCAGCGACGAGACCGACGAAGGGACGGAGGGCTGATTCATGGCTTCCTCCCTCTACACCGCGCTGAGCGCGCTCCACGCCCACCAAGGCTGGCTCGACGTCATCGGCAACAACCTCGCGAACACCAACACCCCCGGCTTCAAGTCGGCCTCCGCGACCTTCGGGGACGCCTTCTCCCGCAGCCTGCGCCCCGCGATGAGCGCGGGCCAAGCCGGCGGCACCAACCCGATGCAGATCGGC
>JAKVCE010000022.1 GCA_022447405.1 Planctomycetota bacterium
CGGGAACAGCCTCCGCGCCCTCGTGAAGCACCTCGACGGGCTCTCGAACGAGGAGATCTTGAAGCTCAACATTCCGACGGGCATGCCATTGGCCTATGAGTTGGACCCTGAGCTCAAAGTCCAAGCCAAGGGCTACCTCGCTGGCGAGGAGGCCGCCGCTGAGGCCGCCGCTGCCGTCGCCGCCCAAGGAAAGGCCGCTCCCTGAGTCCCGGCCTCCGCAGAGAGGCCTCCCTACGCTAGGAAACAAGCCGATGAGAACACTGCTCAGCCGACTGGCTCCCCTCGCCCTCGCCCTCGCAGGCGCCGCCTGCCAAGGGACCAACATGTACACCGTCCAGGACGACGTGGCGATGGGCGCCGCGGCCTTCGACGAGGTCAAAGCCTCCGAGAACCTGATCTACTCCGGCCCCCAGTACGAGCAGGTCCAGCGCGTCACGGAGCGGGTGGTCGACGCCGCCATCGAGCTCGACCCCGAGATCTCCAACCTCTTCGCCTGGGAGGTGGTCCTGATCGACAACGCCGAGATGAACGCCTTCTGCCTCCCTGGGGGCAAGATGGCTGTCTACACGGGCATCCTCCCCGTGGCGGGCAATGACGACGGCCTCGCGGTCGTCATCGGGCACGAGATCGCCCACGCGACGCGCAGGCACGGCACCCAGCGCGTGACGCAGGGCGTGCTGACTGAGATCGGGATCGAGATCTTCACTGAGGCCGCTGAGTTCTCCACGGATCAAGAGGAACGTGAGCTCGCCACGATCCTGGCTGAGGTGGGCCTTGGGCTGCCCTTCAGCCGGGACCACGAGCTCGAGGCAGACCGAGTCGGCCTCTTTTACATGGCGGCAGCAGGCTACGACCCCAGGGAGGCTGTGGGCTTCTGGCAGCGGATGTCCGCAGGAGGCACAGGAGCCCCCCCAGAGTGGCTCTCGACCCACCCTTCAGACGTGACCCGGATCCAAAAGATCCAAGCCCTCCTCCCGGAAGTCATGCCGGTCTATCAGGCCGCCCAGATTTCCGATTCCTAGGAATTGCAACCCCTTGTCTTAGGGGAATTTAGGACATCGCCAAGAGCAGGGGTGGGGGTAGCCACGGACCCCTCCGATAGTTTTCCGAGGAGACGCCTCTGCGCTCATTTCGACGAGCTGCAGACAGGGGCACATTCCGTTGAGGATCGCGTTCATTACGCCTGAGCTACAGCCGCTTGTCCGAAGGACAAATCTGGCTGAAGTAGCTGCTGCGCTTCCGCAGACCCTGATCGCTAAGAAGCAGAGCGCTCTGGTCTTCCTGCCCCACACGGTCGACGTCGACCCGAACGAGATCGAGGACCTCACGGAGGTCGGGCAGGTGGACGTGGGTGGCCTCACCTCTACGCCCTTCACGGTCTCCACGGGTGTGTTCAGGACCATCCCCCTCGCGCTCTTCAGTCACCCTGAGCTCTTCAAGGGGCGGAACCCATACGGCAACGAGAACGGCCCCTACCCCGACAACTGGCGGAGATACGCGGCCTTCGCGCGGGCAGTGCTGGCCTCCTTCAAGCTCCTCAACTACAGCCCCAACATCATCCACTGCATGGACTGGACCGCCGGGCTGGTCCCCCTCTACAGGCACATCGACTTCGTGCAGCGGGACCTAGACCACCCGGTCTCCAAGGCGGGCGTGTTCTTCTCCTTCCAGAACATCGCGATGCAGGGCTCCTTTGAGCGCAACATCCTCCCCGAGATCGGCATACCGGTGGAGCTCTTCAAAGGCATCCGCGGCGTGGAGCACGAGGGACGTGTCAACTTCCTCAAGACCGGGCTCGAGTTCTCTCACCTCATCAGCGCCCCCTCTCCCCTCCAAGCTGAACGCATCCAAGGTGTCGACCGCGGCTACGGCCTCGAGGGGACCTTCCAGCGCAGGAGTGATGACCTGATCGGGATCACGAACGGCATCAACTACCTCGCGTGGGACCCTGCCTCAGACCCCAGCCTCTCGCACACCTTCTCCGCGAAAGACAAGGACCTCACCGCCAAGCGCAACTGCAAGCGCGTGCTGCAGAAGCAGCTCGGGCTCGACACGGGCGCGCGCACGCTGCTCGCCGGGGTCATCGGGAGGCTCGACGCGGACGGCGGCTACGACCTCCTCGCTGAGGTGATGACGCACATTCTTGAGCGCAACGTCGAGCTCGTCCTCATGGGCTCCGGGCAACCCGAGATCCTCGAGCGCATCCGCACCATCGAGGCCACCTTCACCGGTCGCTGCCGCTTGATCGAGAACTACGACACCCAGACCGCGCACAAGATCATGGCGGGGGCTGACATCCTCCTCTTGCCGCCCCACCACAACCCGACCCACGCTCTGAGCGCGATCGCGATGCGCTACGGCACGCCGCCTCTGGTGTACGCCCACAGCGGCCTCGAGGACACCGTGTCGAGCTACTCGGCCAACAAGCGAAGCCCAACCGGCTTCACCTTCAGCCCCTACTCCGGCGAGGGCCTCTTGAGCGGCATCGACGATGTGCGCGAGGTCTGGAAGGACACGGCGGATTGGAAGAAGCTCGCCTTCCGTTGCATGAAGCAGGACTTCTCTTGGGAAGCCACGGCTGCCGAGTACTTGAAGCAATACCGCCAGGTCGCGAAGCGCTTGAAGGCGGAGCACGAGGAGCTCTCCTAAAGCATGAGCCCGGAGGGTGTGGCGCACCGGGTCGGGGTCGACCTGGGCGGGACAGCGATCAAGGCGGGCGCAGTCTCTCTAGAGGGCGAGGTCTTGGAGCGGCGCTCCATCCCTGCTGAGCTCGACCGCGGACCCGAAGACCTCGCCGAGCGCATCGCAGGCCTCGCGCGCGAGCTCGGCTGCACTGATGGCCTCGGCCTCGGCGTCCCGGGGCTCCTCGATCGAGCGGCGGGCGTAGTGATCACGAGCGCGAACCTCCACCAGATCGATGGCTTCGCCCTCGTCGACGCGATCGCCGGCCACCTCGACCTCCCCCCCGCGCGCGTCGCCCTAGAGAATGACGCGAACGTCGCCGCGCTCGGTGAGGCTTGGGCTGGCGCGGGCCGTGAGGACCCGGACTTCCTGATGGTCACCCTCGGCACTGGCGTCGGTGGCGGCGTGGTCCTCGACGGTGAGGTCGTCACAGGGTCCGGTGGGCTGGCAGGTGAGGTCGGGCACATCTGCGTCGAGCCCGACGGGCTCCTCTGCGGCTGCGGCAAGCGCGGCTGCCTCGAGACCCTCGCCTCCGCGACAGCGGCGAGCAAGCGGGCCCAAGCAGCGGGGCTCCCGGCAGACCTGGCAGAGGTGAACGCCCTCGCGAGCGGCGGAGACGCCGCGGCGATCGAGCTCCTCATGGACGTCGGGCGCGACCTCGGGCGCGGCCTCGCTGCCGCCACCGTGCTCCTCGACCTGAGAGTCTTCGTCATCGGCGGCGGCTTCGGCGCTGCCCTCCCCCTCCTGCGCCCTGGGATTGAAGAGGGACTCTGCGAGCGCGCCTACGGTCGCTCCGCGGAGGACTATCGGATCCTGGGCGCGACCCTGGGCCCTGACGCCGGCTGGATCGGGGCCGCGAGGGTGGGGCTGCTCCGCGCTCAAGAGAACGACGACTGAGCAGCATAAAGGGCCCCTCTGAGCGTATCCTGCGCGTCATGGTTGAGGCCTCCAACAGCCACCCCGGCGACACCATCGTCAGCGTCAAGGACCTCCAGAAGGTCTTTGGGAAGACGCTCCTCAAGCGCAAGGGCTTCCCTGCCCTGAGAGGGATAGACCTCGAGGTCGGGCGCGGACAAGTCTTCGGGCTCCTGGGTCCGAACGGCGCGGGCAAGACGACCCTCGTGAAGGTGCTCCTCGGGCTCACCAAGGGGTGGACCGGCGAGGCGCGGCTCTTCGGGCTGCCGCCTGGCGACGCTATGAGCCGGCAGAAGGTCGGCTACCTCCCTGAGGCACACCGGCTGCCCCCGTACCTCACGGGGCATCAGGTGATGCAGCTCTTCGGGAGGATGGCTGGAGCAGACGCCGCCGATGTGGAGGCGCGGATCGGCCCGCTCTTGGAGAAGGTCAACATGACCACCAGCGCCGACCGCAAGATCCGCGAGTACTCGAAGGGGATGCAGCAGCGCCTCGGGCTCGCGCAGGCCCTCGTACACGACCCTGAGCTGGTGATCCTTGATGAGCCGACGGACGGCGTGGACCCTGTAGGACGCGCGAGCATCCGCGAGATGGTCCTCGACCTGAAGGCGCGCGGCGTGACGGTCTTCATCAACTCTCACCTCCTGATGGAGGTCGAGATGATCTGCGACCACGTCGTGATCATGGACAAGGGCAAGATCCTCGTCCAAGGCTCGATCGATGAGCTCACCCCCAAGACGGGCGCGGTCGAGATCGACCTGAGAGAGACCCCTGAAGACCTCGAGCAGCTCCTCGGCGGGCTCGGCCGCAACTTCGCGCTGCGCGGCGGCGGCTTCCAGCTCGAGCTGAACGACGAGGAGCAGGACGCGGTCGTAGATCGCCTCCGCGAGCGCGGCCTCTCGATCGTCGCGATCACGCCGAGACGCCTGACGCTCGAGCAGTCCTTCATCGGCCTCATCGAGAAGGACGAGCCGGGGGTGCGGCCATGAACGCGAACATCCTCGCCGCGCTCTTTCAGGACTCGCTGCAACAGGTCCTCGACAACCGGGTCTTCCGGCTGCTCGTCATCATGACCATCTGCATGGTGGCGCCGACCTTCTTGATCGGCTTCCACCAAGACCACATCTCCATGCTCTGGATGTGGGAGTACAGCTACAGCGAGCTCACCGCGACCCTCGGCGTCCCCGTGCCTCCCGACGTGCGCCCAGACGAGATGCTGATCAAGGGGATCCAGACGGTCGTGATTGAGGGCATCGCTGGGGTCGCTGGCATCATCTTCTGCATCGCCGCGACGGCCTTCTTCGTCCCTCGCATGCTCGAGAAGGGCGCGGCAGACACGCTCTTCTCCAAGCCGATCTCGCGCACGGCCCTGCTCGTGATGCGCTACTTCTCTGGGCTGCTCTTCGTCACGGTCCTCTCCTTCGCCCTCGTCGGCGGGATGTGGACGGGCTTCGCCCTCGTCTCCGGCTACACCGACACGGGCTTCCTCTGGTCGGCCGTCACCCTCGTCTACCTCTACGCGCTGCTGCACTCCTTCAGCGTCCTCGTCGGCACGGTCACCCGCTCGAGCGTGGCGGCGATCCTGCTCGTCCTGATGATGTTCATGTTCTCTGGCTGCGTGCACCGAGGCTGGGTCTTCAAGGAGTACGCCCAAGAGAGCTACGCGCTCGAGGTCCTGCGGATCGAGATGAGGGAAGAAGGCAGCGGCGAGCTGCGCGAAGAGGAGGAAGAAGACTCCACCCTCCTCAACTTCCTCACGGTCCTCTTAGACACCCTGCACTACACCCTCCCCAAGACCGGCGACGCCACAACGATCACGGGGATGCTCCGTGAGGCCGTCGAGGGGACTGGACCTGCGCTCAATGACACCGAGGCGAGCGTTGTGTTTGAGGACCACCCGGAAGGGATGACGCTCATAGGCTCCTCAACACCTGACTTCGACGAGCCTGTCACCTGGGTCCCGAGAGACCCGGACGCGGACGCGCGACAGCGCGTGTTCTTGAAGCGCAGGGGCCGTGAGCCGGAGGAAGCGCCTGCTCCAGGAGAGCGCGTGCGACGCCTCGTCGCCTCGCGGGTAGCGTCAGCCTTCGAGGATGGCTTGGATGAGCGCGCGGACAGAGGCGAGCTGCTCTCAGGTCCCAGCAAGGAGCGGGCCATGTTCGGCCCCAACCAGCTCATCGCGGTTCGCTGGGAGGAGGGCAGCGAGTCTGACGGGCTCCACCGCTCCCGCTTCTTCTTCCACTTCTCTGAGTGGCTCTACGAGATCGACCTCACGGTCCCGCACGCGATGATGGGCGACGAGGCATACGAGGAGTGGGAGGACGACTTCTTCAGAGGCCTGAGCATCGGGACAGAGCAGTTCAGGGGCCCGATGCAGTGGTACGAGGACGAGTTCGGCTGGGACGCGCCCTGGAAGTTCAACGCCTTCTTCTCCATCGGGACCTCGCTGGCCTTCGCCCTGTTCTGCCTGCTGCTCTCGATCTTCCGCCTGAACCGCTACGACTTCTGAGGCTGGCGCGTGGACTCAGGCTTCCTGCGCGCGCTCGAACAAGTCGTCGGTCCTGAGGGTCTGACGACCGACAGCACGCGTCGACGCGCCTATGAGTGCGACGGCCTCGCGCTCGTCCGCAGGGTCCCTGACCTCGTCCTCGCGCCGCTCGACACCAGCCAGGCCAGAGAGTGCATGCGACTCCTCAGGGAGGAGGGGCTCGCGGTGATCCCTCGCGGCGCCGGCACCGGGCTCGCGGGCGGAGCAACGCCCCACGAGGGCGGGGTCGTCTTCAAGACCTCGCGCATGCGCCGCGTCCTCGAGGTCAGCGAGCGGGACCGCTTCGCGCGGGTGGAGGCGGGCGTCGTCAACGTAGACCTCACCAGCGCATGCTCCCACCACGGGCTGCGCTACGCCCCGGACCCCTCGAGCCAACAGGCCTGCACGATCGGCGGCAACGTCGCGAACAACTCAGGCGGGCCGCACTGCTTCCGCTACGGCGCGACCACCCGGAGCATCCTCGGCCTCACCGTCATCACAGCTGAGGGCGAGGTCATGGAGCTCGGTGGCCCCGAGCCCGACCCCGAGGGCCTCGACCTCGTCGGCTGCTTCGTGGGCTGCGAGGGCATGCTCGGCGTCGCCACCGAGGTGACCTGCAGGCTGATCCCGGCGCCAGAGACCACCGAGACCTTGCTCGCCCTCTTCCCCAGCCTGGACGGCGCCTGCGAGGCGGTCACGGAGCTCATCGCAGAGAACCTCGAGCCTTCGGCCATCGAGATCCTGGACAGGCTCACGATCGAGGCGGTCGAGGCCTCGGTGCTCGCCGCAGGCTACCCCGACGAGGCGGACGCGGTGCTCCTCATAGACATCGACGGCCTCGCTGAGGAGGTGCGCGCCACAGCCCAGGACGTCGGCGAGATCGCGCGCGCGCACGGCGCCTTTGAGATCCGGACAGCCACGGACGCCAAGGAGCGCGCGCGCCTCTGGGCCGGGCGCAAGGGCGCCTTCGGCGCCATGGGTCGCATCGCGCCGGACCTCTACGTCGCAGACGTCGTCGTCCCCCGCACCAAGCTCAAGGAGGTCGTGCTCGCCACCACCGAGATCTGCCAAGCCCGCGGCCTGAAGCTCTCAAACGTCTTCCACGCGGGCGACGGGAACTTGCACCCGAACATCTCCTACGACCGCCGCGACGAGGTCGAGGTCGCGCGCGTCCTCGAGGCGGGCACCGAGATCATGAAAGCCTGTGTCGCCGTCGGCGGCAGCCTCTCCGGCGAGCACGGCATCGGCCTCGAGAAGCGCGATGAGATGCACCGGGTGTTCAGCGAGGCAGACCTCGACGCGATGCTCCGCGTGCGCGCGGCCTGGGACCCTGATGAGCGGATGAACCCGGGCAAGGCGATCCCCGTGCGCGGCTGCATGGAGATCAAGACCAAGCCGCTCCCCGTGCCCTCGGGAGGGAGCTCATGAGCTCGCTCGCAGAGCGCCTCGGTCCGCTGCGCGGCCGCATCCCTGGCGTAGAGGCCGAGCTCCCCTTGGCAGTCCCCGAGTCGGAAGAGGCGCTCGTCGAGCTCGTCAACGAGGCTCGCGTAGGTGGGCTCAGGCTCTTGCCCATAGGGAGCGGCTCTCGCCTGGGAGGCGCATACGGGGCGCAGGCTGACCTCCTGGTCTCGACCCGCGCACTCACCGGAGTCGTCGCCTATGAGCCTGGCGACGGGACGGTCACCGCGCTCGCGGGGACGAGGATGAGCGAGCTCGCCAGCGCTGTTCTGGCGGGCGGACACCGCCTCACCCCCGATGTGCCGCGGCCCGAAGAGGCCACCCTGGGCGGCGTCATCGCTGACGGCTTCTCTGGCAGCGATCGCCTGCGCTTCGGCCCGACCCGTCACCACGTGCTCGGGATGCGAGTCCTCTCGAGCGACGGAGAGGTCACGAAGACGGGCGGTCGCCTCGTGAAGAACGTCACCGGCTTCGAGCTCCACCGCCTCTACGCAGGGAGCGGCGGCGGCCTGTGCCTCATCCTCGAGGCCAGCCTGAGGCTCTTCGCCGCGCCCGCCGCCCGCGCCTGCGCGACCTTCACATGTGACTCGCTGGAGGCTGCGCTCGCCATCTCAGAGCACCTCGGCGCGCCGCCCCTAGAGCCCACGGCCGTCAGCCTCTCCCTTGGTGATGGGGCCTGGGCCCTCACCGCGACCTTGGACGGCCGCGAGGAGCGGGTCACGCGCGAGCGCGCCCTCGTCGACGAGCGCGTCCCTGGCGCAGCCTGGTGCGCGGGCGCGGAGGCAGACTCCCTCCACGCCACCTGCCGGGATGACTCGCCGAGGGAGGGCGCGGTGCCCTCGCTCCGGATCAGCGCGCGACCGAGCCGCGCGAGGGACGTGATCGAGGTCCTCCTCCGTCACAGCCCGGAGGCCGCTCTCCAAGCCCAACCCTTGGTGGGGACCGTCGAAGCCGTCCCTGGCTCCCGAGCAGACCTCGACGCCCTCTGCGCGGACCTCCGAGGCCTGGGAGCGAGCGTCCGCCTCCGCGGCGCTGCTGAGCAGGGCGCCCGCCCTACCAACCCCCTCGAGCAGCGCCTCAAGGCGGCCGTCGACCCACACGACCTCTTCTGCGGGAGGCCATAGATGGAGCCGCAGACCCTCATCGACTACACCCGCAGCCTCGACTGCATCCACTGCGGGCTGTGCCTCAGGACCTGCCCGACCTACCAACTCACGGGCGCAGAGCCCTCGAGCCCGCGCGGCCGCATCCACCTCATGCGCGCCGTCGCCGAGGGAGACATCGAGGCTGACGCCGCCTTCCGAGAGGAGATGGACTTCTGCCTGCTCTGCCGTCACTGCGAGAGCGTCTGCCCCTCGGGCGTGGAGTTCGGCGCGCTGATGGAGCACACCCGCGCAGGCCTCGCGCCTCAAACCGCCATCGGCCGCCTCGCGCGTAAGCTCGGGTTCAAGCTCTTGGAGAGCCGTACCCAGCTGCGCCTCGTCGCGGCAGCGCTGCGGCTCCTCCAGGTGACTCGGCTCGCCCGCCTCATCGCGCCGCTCCTGGGTGAGCGCGGCAGCGCCCTCACGAAGCTCCCAGCCGTCGGGCCGTCCTCCGAGAGGCGCCCTCTACCCGAGGAGAGCCCAGCCGAGGGCGCCGAGCCTGTCGCGCTCCTCGAGGGCTGCGTGATGCCAGAGCTCTTGGGAGAGGTGAACCGGGCGACCCTGCGCGTCCTGAACGACGCCGGACACTCTGTCAGCGTCCCGAGCTCCCAGCCCACCTGCTGCGGATCGCTCCAAGCTCACAACGGTGAGCTCGAGCGAGCTCGCGCCCTCGCCAAGGAGACGATCGCGGCCTTCGAGGAGAGCGACGGTGTCCCGATCGTGACCAACAGCGCTGGATGCGGCTCCCACATGAAGGAGTACCCCAACCTCTTCGCTGAGGAGCCCGAGTGGAGAGAGCGCGCCGAGCGCTTCAGCGCGCGGGTGCGAGACCTCTCGGAGGTCCTCAGCCCTCGAGAGCGCTCCTCCGCGAGCTCTGCAGCGGTCCAGGAGCCCATCACCTACGACGACCCGTGCCACCTCTGCCACGGCCAAGGCGTGCGCGAGGAGCCGCGCGCGCTCCTCGACGCCACCGGCCTCGAGCGCGTGGAGCTCTCCGAGAGCGAGAGCTGCTGCGGCTCCGCGGGCATCTACTCCGCCCTGCGCCCAAAGGACGCTGAGCGCATCCTCGAAGGGAAGCTTGAGGCGCTGCGCAGCTCAGGCGCACGGACGCTGGTCACAGCCAACCCTGGCTGCCAGCTCCAGTGGCAGGCCGGCATCCAGGAGCACGGCATGGAGGTCGAGGTCCTGCACCTCGCCGAGCTCCTCGACCGGGCGCAGCCGGACGTCAGCTAGTCGAGGTAGAAGCTCTCGAAGAAGGAGAGGACGTGCTCGTCCGGGATCTCGAACTCTCCGCCAGCCTCGAAGAACATCACGAAGAGGAAGCCGGGGGAGTCCTCAGGCGTGACGTCGACCGCGAGACAGGGGCCCGAGGCCTGCTCCTTCATCTCCTCGCTGCCGAAGGAGAGGGTCTCCTGCGTGAAGCGCATCACCTTGCGATCCCTCGAGCCGAGTCGAATCACCCCTACCCGCTCGTTGTCGCGGTTGATCATCGAGGAAGAGGTGGTCTCCTTCTCCGGATCAAAGAAGGTCCAACGCGAGTCGTCAGCGTCGCTCGACTCGTTGTCATCAAAGTAGTAGACGGAGATCTGCAAGCCGCGCTCGAAGTCCATCAGGGTGTAGTTCTCCATCCCGAACATCTGCATGCCGGCGAGCATCTGCACGTGCTCCGGACGCTCATCAAAGGGCAGCACCTTCTGCATCCGCGGCCACTGAACCTCGGGGTCTATGAGGTTCTTCACCTGCCCAACGCCCCAGAAGAGCCCGGCGCCGAGAAGAATCATCATGAGCAGGCAGCCTCCACCACAAGCCCAGAGCCAAGTCGGCAGCAAGCACCCACTCTTCTTCTTGGGCGCAGCCTCCTCCTCCCTCCACCCGAGCTCGGTGTCGGGGAGCCGCTCGACCTCGTCAGGGATGTTGTTCTCTTCCGTCATCTCTCCGTCCAGTCATAGAAGCCCTGGCCGCTCTTCTTCCCGAGCTCTCCAGCGTCCACCTTGTCTCGCAGGATCCTCGGCGGCGCGAAGGTCTCACCCAGCTCTGAGTGCAGATACTCAGCGATCGAGAGCCTGACGTCGAGCCCGACGAGGTCCGTGAGCTCCAGGGGGCCCATCGGGAAGCCGTAGCCGAGCTTCATCGCCTTGTCGATGTCCTCTGCTGACGCGACCCCTGACTCAAACATGCGCATGGCCTCAAGCCCGATCACGATCCCCAAGCGGCTCGAGGCGAAGCCGGGGCTGTCGGTGACCAGGATGGGCTCCTTGCCGATCCTGCGGCCGAGCTCCATCGCGCACTCCACGGCCTCATCAGAGCTCTGGTCTGCGCGGACGACCTCAAGGAGCTTCATGATGTGCACGGGGTTGAAGAAGTGCATCCCGACGACGCGCTCGGGGTGAGCTGCGGCGCTCGCGATGTCACTGATCGGGAGCGAGGAGGTGTTCGTCGCCAGCAAGACCTCGGGCCCGAGGCGCGCGCCCAGGTCCTCAAAGACCGAGAGCTTGATCTCCATGATCTCCGGAGCGGCCTCGATGACGAGCTCGACGCCCTCGCAGGCGTCGTCCATCGTCGTCACGCCTCTGAGCAACCCGAAGGCCTCGTCCCTCGTCTCCTCAGTGACCTTGCCGCGGTCGACGCCCTTCTGGAGGTTGACCGCCACCTTCGCGAGACCGGCCTGCACCGCCTCAGCGTTGACGTCGAAGAGGTGGACTCGGACACCCTGCATCGCGAGGACCTGGGCGATGCCGTGCCCCATGGTGCCAGCGCCGAGGACGGCTGCTCTCTGGATCTCTTGCGCGTTCATCGCGGCAGGATAACCGAGGCGAGCCTCAAGAGCCGGGGATGAGCACTAGCTTCCCGTTCACTTGTCTCCCCTCGAGGAGCTCGTGCGCCGCGCGGACCTCGCTGAGCGGCATCGAGCGGTCGAGGACGGGGCGGTAGGCGCCGCTTGAGACGCGCTCGAAGATCGGGGCGAGGGCGCTGCGCGGACCCATCGTGCTCCCCAAGACCGAGATGTTCTTGATGAAGAGGTGCGGCAAGAGGAGCGAGACCGTGGGACCAGTGGTCCCACCGCAGGTGACGAGCCTGCCGTTCCGCGCCAAGCAACGCATCGAGCCCTCCCAGGTCGCGGGGCCGACGTGCTCGACCACGACGTCACAGGCGCCGCCGTCGAGGGCGCTCTTGACAGCCTTCGGCCAGGCCTCGTCGCGGTGGTCCACCGCCGCGTCCGCGCCTAGCTCCTGGACGAGGGCGAGCTTCTCGTCAGAGCCCGCCGTCGCGACGACGCGCGCGCCCAAGTCCTTCGCGATCTGGATCGCGGCTGAGCCCACGCCGCTCGCGCCGCCCAGGACGAGGACGGTCTCTCCCTCCTGCAGCGCCGCGCGACTCACCACCATCCCCCATGCCGTGAGGAAGACGAGGGGCACCGCGGCTGCGGCGACCGGATCGACGCCCTCAGGGAGCGGTGTCAGGAGGCGCTCTGGGAAGACGACGAGCTCGCAGTCGAGGCCGTCTGAGTGCTCGCCGCGGATCCGGTAGTCGGCAGAGAGGTGATCGTTCCCCGCCTCATCATGGGCGGAGCTCCCAGAGCTGTAGCCAGGCTCCAAGATGACCTTGTCGCCGACAGCGAAGCGCGTGACGCCCTCCCCGACCTCGACGACCTCTCCGGTCCCGTCGCAGCCCGGGATCATCGGGAGCGGGAGCGGCATGCCCGGCATCCCGCGCCGCACCCAGAGGTCGAGGTGGTTGACGCTGACGGCGAGGACCTTCGCGAGGACCTCACCGGGTCCAGGCGTCGGGTCGGGGAGCTCGACGAGCTTGAGGACCTCAGGCCCGCCGTGTTCGTGGATCTGAACGGCTCGCATCTCTACTCCCCCTTGAAGGTAGCCTCGCGCTTCTCGACGAAGGCGCTGATCCCCTCCTTGGCGTCCGCGCTCGAGAAGAGCTTCGCCTGGAGCTCACGCTCGAGGGCCAGCCCGGACTCGAGTGAGACCTCCAAGCCAGACTGCACGGCGCGCTTGATGTTCCCTACCGCCAGAGCCGCCTTGCCCGGGGTGCAGAAGCCGCGCGCGTACTCGAGGACGCTCGCCATGAAGCTCGCGTCGTCCTCTGCGTCGAAGAGCTCGTCCACGAGGCCGAGCTCGGACGCGCGCTCATAGTCGAAGAGCTCCCCCGTCGCCATGGCGCGGATCGCGCGCGACTTGCCGAGGACTCGAGCGAGCCGCTGAGTTCCGCCGGTGCCCGGCAGGACGCCGAGGGCGACCTCAGGGAGCCCGCACTTCCCTGACCCCCGGCGCGCCACCCGGACGTCACAGCCGAGGGCGACCTCGAGGCCGCCGCCGACGCAGTGCCCGCCGAGGGCAGCGATGACGAGCTTGGGCGTGTGCTCGAGGCGCAAGAGGGTCTCGTTCGCGTGCAGGCAGAAGGCGTACTTGAACTCCGGCGTGACCTCATCGAGCATCGAGATGTCAGCGCCGGCGCAGAAGAACTTCTCTCCGTCGCCTGCGATGACGATGACCTGGACCTCCGTGTCGAAGCGCGCGCGCAGGATCGCCTCGTCGATGTCCAGCATCATCTCGTGGCTGTACCCGTTGGCGGGCGGGTTGGTCAGCGTGACGAGGGCCACGCCGTCGCCGGCGGCATAGGTTGCCTTGCCGTTGGAGAGCGGCTCCGGATTCGAGAGCGTGGGAGAGGTCGGGGTGTCGGTCATGGCTCGAGTGGGTGGGCCTTCGCGGGGCGGGATCGTACCGCCTCGCGGCGGCTCAGCGCACCCGATATCGGTTGTCCGTCGGGGGCGTCAGGGGATCGCCTGCGAAGCTCCGCTCGAGGAGCGTGCGCAGGAGGATCTGGTCGTGGGTGACGCTCTTCGCCTCGCCCAGCATCAGGTAGTTGTCCCCGCCCTCCGCGATGAAGTTGTTCGTCACCACACGGTAGACGCGCGCTGGGTCGAGGCGCTCATCGCCGACGAGGACGCCCAAGAGCTTGGGAGAGTCTCCGCTAGAGACCTCGAGGGTGAGGCCGCTCACCTCAAGGCCCGTGTGAGCGGTGCCCTCCACCGCTTGGCGCAAGGTGCCTTCTAAGTGCACGCCCTCAAGCTCAAGCAGCACGGGGTGGTTCCCGAAGGGCAGGAGCTCGAAGAGATCACGCCGCGTGACCGGCCCCTTGGGCAGGTCGCAGCGGATGCCGCCGCGGTTCTGGAAGGCGCAGTCCGCGTCAAAGTGGGCGCGGAAGGCGTCCGCGATGAGGTTCCCAGCTCCAGAGGACTCGACCGAGGAGCGCGAGCGCGTAAGGGGCGCGGCGAGCTCTCCCACCACCTCGCTCATGTTGGCCTCGGTCGCCTCTATGAGCGCCGCACAGAGCTCGTCGACGCGCTCAACGCGCGCCCCCTCACCGGGCTCCTCCATGAGGCTCGTGACTCGGTACTCGCGCCGCGTGACCTCTCGGGTCTCGAGGTCGATCCAGAGGTCGAGGCGTCCGAGGTTGCTCGCTTTGCTGCCGACTTGGCCGATCAGCACATCACCCTCCTGGACTCCCTCTCGCAGATATGTGTGTGAGTGACCGCCAGCGATGAAGGTCAGGTCCGGGTGAGCGCGCGCCATCGCGCGGTCCGTGCCCACGCCCAGGTGGGTCGCGGGGATCACGAGGTCGACCTCGTCGCCGAGCTCCTCCCTGACCTTGGCGAGCTCCTCTGCGGGGTCGGTGAACACGACCTCCTTTGTGTCGGAGTGGGTGATGCTCGGCGTCGACTGGGTCACCAGCCCGACGACGGCCACCTTGACGCCTCCGCGATCAAAGACTCGATAGGGGGGCGCCCAGTCGACGCGCTCGCCGCTCTCCTCTCTCACGTTCGCGAGCACCGCCGGCGCCTTGGCTTCTGCGGCCATCCGCTTGAAGGAGGCGACGCCGTGGTCGAGCTCGTGATTGCCGACGCACATGGCGTCGTAGCCGACCGCCGCCATGGCCGTCACGAAGACGGCCCCCTCCTCCAAGAGCCCCTCTGGAGTGCCTGAGGACCAGTCGCCGCCGTCCACCAAGAGGACGTTCTCCTCGCCCACCTCCTCGTGCACAGCGCGCACTGCCGCCGCGAGCCGCGGCAGACCTCCCACCAGAGGGGGGCTGTCTCCGCCCAGCCAAGTCGCAGGTCTCGGCTGCGCCTGTCCGTGCACGTCGTTTGTGTGCAGGATCACCAAGTGCCCCTCGGCGCGATGGCCGGGGTCACCGGGCGCGGCGGCCCAGAGGGCCGCGCAGAGGATCCAGCCAGCGCGGAGCACTACCAGCCTGTGACCTTAAGCTCCTTCGGGTAGCGGAGCTCAACGGAGTAGACGAGGTCAGCCTCGCCGTTCGCGGGCACCTGGAGCTCCCAGGCGTAGATCCCCTCCTCATCACGCTCTTGGTCCCAGCGCTCTCCATCAAGATGCTCCGGCTCGCTCCTCGGGACGAGGACCTCCAGCCTGGAGTCTTGTGAGATCGGCACGGACTCCTTCACGAGCACCGTGACGGAGCCGTCCGCGTTGGCGACGGTGCTCCCGTGGTTCTCGAAGTGGACACGCCAGGAGCGCCGCTTGCTCATGACGCTCGA
>JAKVCE010000220.1 GCA_022447405.1 Planctomycetota bacterium
CGGTGCAGAGGGGGGCGTTAGGCCCCGCTAGACAACGCAGGCGGCGCTCAGGCGCCGCCTGCTCGCATATTTGGAGAGCCACATCTCGACGCTTCGCCCCGGGTCGTGGGCGTGCTTCAATGCCCTTGTGAGAGATCTCCTGATCCAGCTCCGCCGCGGCGCGAGGCTCTCCCCGCTCCTCTTGGCGGCCGCCCTCGGCGCATGTCGGGAAGGCGGCGGCGTCCAAGACGTCCCATTCGTCGTGGATGGCGTCTGGCCTCGAGAGGGGACAGGGGTCTTCTTGAACGAGGCGATCGTCGTCCACTTCTCTGATGATGTGGAGCGAACTTCAGTCACGAACGCGAGCTTCATCGTGAGGCGCGCCAAGGACGGTCGGCCCGCGAGGGGGCGGCTCTCGGTGGACGGGCCTAGGGTGCGCTTCGACCCGCTGATCCCGCTGACTCGCTCTCTCGAGGACGCAGGCCTCCTCCCGGGCACGCGCTATGAGGTCCTCATCCGCGGATACCCGCACCTAGATGGGATCCGATCGGTGAGGGGCGCGCCGCTCGCTGCGTCGACGCAGTGGCAGTTCGCGACCGCAGAGCGCACCGACCCGCCGCGGCAGCTCTTCGATGACCGAACCCCGGCGTTCGGCGCGCCGCTGACCATGCAGGCGAGCACCACCGCGCCTGATGAGCCGCTGCAGCTAGAGTGCGCAGAGCCTCTCGATCCGACGACCCTCGAGGACGATGACTTCACCCTGCACCTCGTGACCGATGAGGGACCGGTGGAGGAGACCCCCGTGTGGCTGCGGCTCCTCATCAACGAACACCCCACAGGAGCCCAGGCAGGGCGCGCGGTGGTCGAGGTCCGCCCTCGGAGGTCGCTCGTGTCAGGCACATATCTGCTCAGGCCCAGCGCCTCCTTGAGGTTGAGAGACTTCGCGGGGAACCAGGTCTGGCTCCCGCCGACGCCGTCTAGCGCCCAAGGATTTGTCGTCGAGGTCCAAGAGGCAGCGGGAGAGGCGGCGACGCAGAGCATGTCGATCGACTTCTTGGACACGTCCCTGCGCTCTCCCATCGGCGTCCCTGGCGCGGACGGGACGGCTACTTGGGCAGGCGATGGCACTGTGCTCTTCAGGATCCCCGCTGCTTGCGGCGACGGGAGCAGGGGAGAGGTCTCCTTAGAAGGCCTCATCGGAGACACGGACCTGAATACGGTGCGCCTCAGCGTTCAGCCTGCGGCCGAAGCGACCCTCGCGTCCGACGGGTTGGTCGTGTTGAGGAGCCAAGGGGCGATGACGATTCAGGGGACCCTCACGCGGAGCGGCAACGCGGCGGCGGCCTTCGACGACCCCCGCGGCCTGACCGTGAGTCAGTGGCTCGAGCGTGCCTCCCTCGAAGAGCGCGCTTGGACCGTGCTGGTCGCAGGGGGAGATCTCATCTTGGAGGGGGAGATCAAGATGGACGGCCCCCTCGCCCTGGTCGCAGGCGGGCGCATCCGGATCGTGGGTGAGGTGGAGGTCCCTGCTGGGAAGCTCTGGTTGGTGGGCGAGGGCGGGGGCTTGAGCGTGGACTCACGCGCATCTCGACCCCGCCTGGAGATCGATGAGCCGATCAACAATCCCCTCGTCGAGCCGCTCTACTTCGCGGTGCTCTCCGCGCCTCTGCCACCTTGGGGTGGGGTGGAGCGTTGGCTCGGCGCTGACGCCTCAGGGCGTGCGGGCTCAGGCAGCTGGGAGCTGGCCTTCTTGCCCGAGGACATCGAGATGGACGGGATGCGCGCGCGCGCGGACACGTTCCTCCCTCAGACAGACCCCCGGCTCCTGCCTTCGAAGAGCGGGCTGCGGCTCCTCATAAAGGTCCACGCGGCGCCTGCGGTGTCGAGGGGCGTCAGCCGCTGGGTCGCGCCCGCGGTCGACAGCACCCTGCTCCGGTGGGAGCGCACCCAGCTGGGGAGCAGGTTCCGATGAGCGAGCTCCTTGACCCCGTCCACTTGCCGTGGGTCGCAGCGCTGTTCGGGCTCTTCGTGGGCTCCTTCTTGTGTGTCGTCGTCCACCGCTACCCCATCGCGGACCAGACCCCCTCGAGCCCGCGGCGCTCAAGCTGCCCAGCTTGCGGGCACGAGCTCGCCTGGTGGGAGAACATCCCCGTCCTCTCTTGGGTCCTCCTCGGGCGTCGCTGTCGCGCATGCCGCGTCGTGATCCCGATGCGTTATCCGCTCATGGAGCTGTTGACAGGCGCCGCGTGGGGGGTCACTGCGCTCGTGACGCCAGAGGGTGACCACCTCTTGTTGGCGATCCATCTCCTTGTGGTCAGCGGCCTCCTGACCGCCACCTTCGTTGATTTGGACTGCTTCGAGATCCCAGACTCGGTCTCTATCGGTGGGATGGTGCTCGCGCCCATCGCGGCTCTCGCCGCGCCCGCGCTGCACTCCCACACCTGGTTGGCTCAAGAGGTCTCCGGCGGCCTCGAGGTCACCCGCACAGGCTCACTCGTCGCCTCGCTTGGTGGCATGCTGGTGGGGGGTGGCGTGCTCCTCTTGGTGGGGCGCTTGGGCGCCCGCGCGTACGGGCGTGACGCGATGGGCTTAGGGGATGTGAAGCTCCTCGCGGCTGGCGGAGGCTTCGTCGGCCCCGGCGGCGTCCTGGTCGCGCTGCTCTTGGCCTCGCTCACTGCGAGCGCCATGGGCGTGGGCAATCTGCTGCGCTACTACTGCTTGATCCGAGGCCGCGATCGCTCCAGGGGCAGGGAGCGCGCCCCCGGCAGGGCCTGGAGGACGGCTCGTGTCTTGAGCCAGTACCTCCCCTTCGGGCCGCACCTGGCCCTCGGAGTGGCCCTCGCGATGCTCTACTGGGAGCCGCACCTGCGCGCGTGGTTCCTGGGAGCCTAGAGGCCCCACATCGCTGCCTCTGGGTGGTATCTTGTCCGGCCGATCTCGGGCCCGTGGGCTCTGCCAGAGGGCCTGAGAGACTGCACACACCGCTCCACGCGCGCTCCCGTGAGCGCGCGACTCACTCCCACCCAGAAAGATCCTAGCGATGACCAACGGATCCCAGTCCATCAGGAACGTCTGCTTCGTCGGGCACCCCTCGTCCGGAAAGTCGACCCTCGTTGATTGCCTCTCACATCTCGCCGGCGCGACCCCTCGTAAGGGATCCGTCTCCGACAAGACGAACATCTGCGACACAGAGCCCGAGGAGCAGGAGCGGCAGCACACCCTTCAGATCGCCCTCGTGCACGCTGATCACGACGGCCACTCCTTCAACTTCGTGGACACCCCCGGGTATCCCGAGTTCACCGCAGAGACCCTCGGCGCAGTGTTCGCGACGGAGCTCACGATCGGCGTCGTCAGCGCTCAGAGCGGGGTGACCTTCAACCTTGCCAAGAAGCTCAAGGCAGCCGATGGGATGGGGCGTGGACGCGCGATCGTCATCACGCACCTAGACGGAGAGAACACGGACTTCGACACCCTCATCGAATCGATGCGCGAGCGCATCGGTGAGGTCTGCGTCCCGATCGAGATCCCCGACCAGAGCGGCCCGGGCTTCAGCGCGATCACCGAGACCGCTCTCGACGACGGCACGGACTGGCGCAAGCGCCTCTTCGATCGCGTCATCGACGCGTGCGAGGACGAGGACCTCGTCATGGAGTACCTCGAGTCTGAGACCTTGAGCGATGAGCAGCTTGAGCAGCTCCTGCCTGAGGCCATCCGTGCGGGCGCCCTGATCCCCGTCCTCATATGCAACCCGGAGAGCGGCATGGGCGGAGAGCGCGTGCTCAACTTCCTCGCCAAGTACGGCCCCGCCCCTGTGGCAGTGAAGGACAGCGAAGGCAACGACGTCGCGCCCGACGCGAGCGGCCCGGTCGTCGCGACGGTCTTCAACATCAAGGCGGACCCCCACGTGGGCAAGGTCTGCATGGCCCGCGTTTGGAGCGGGAGCATCGCTCAGTCTGACACCTTGAAGGGTCAGTCGGACAAGAAGCCCGAGAAGATGGGCGGCCTCTTCCACCTCGTCGGCAAGCGCCGCGACGCGATCGAGAGCGCCGGCGCCGGCGAGATCGTGGCCTTCTCCAAGGTCGAGAACCTCTCCTACGGTGAGGGCTTCTCCAACAGCGAGCCTGGCGCGATCGTGGAGGCTCCCGACGCGGGGGTCCCGATGGTCAGCTTGGCCGTCACGCCGAAGAGCCGCGCGGACGAGCAGAAGATCGGTGAGGCGCTCCACAAGCTCGTGGACGAGGATCCGACCTTGCAGCTCGTCAACGACAACGTGACGCACGAGCTCGTCATCCACGGCATGAGCGACATGCACCTCTTGGTCATGGAGGAGCGCCTCAAGCGCCGCTTCGGCGTTGAGATCGAAACGGCGCTCCCCCAGATCGCATACCGCGAGACGGTCCGCTCCAAGGCGGAGGGTCACCACCGGCACAAGAAGCAGTCCGGCGGTCGTGGCCAGTTCGGAGAGTGCTACCTGCGCGTGAGGCCCTTGGAAGAGGGCAGCGGC
>JAKVCE010000221.1 GCA_022447405.1 Planctomycetota bacterium
TCGGGTTGATGTGTCCGCAGGCTGCGGCCGCCGCCAAGGTCAACGCGAGGTCGAGGGAGTCGCCGCGCTTGGGCCGCGCCGCCGGGACGAGGTGCAGGAGCAGGCGGCCCTGTGGCACCCTGAGCCCGCACTCATCGAGAGAGTCGAGGAGCCGCCTGCGCGTCTCGCGCAGCACGGCGTCCGGGAGCCCGGTCACCACGACCTCGGTGCGGCCTGAGGTCTCTGAGGGAGAGAAGCGCGCCTCGACTCGCACCATGACGGCCTCAGCGCCCTCCAAGAAGGCTCCGAGCGCCCTCACGGCTCCGATCTTGGTGCCCATCGAGAGAGAGACCACCTCCCTCCTCCTTGGTCGCGCCCTGAGTTCGCTACATTCCTTGCATGCTGACTCTGTGGGAGGGCTTGAGGCGCGCCGCGGCGCTCGCGCTCGTCGCGCTCGCAGCCTGCGTGACTCAGCCATCGCTCTCGGAGTCCGTGCCGCCGCTCCCCAAGAACGAGCGACCTGAGCGACCCAAGGGGCACATCGTCGCCTGCGGTGAGCGCTTCGCCGTCGACGCCCCGGTCGTCCTCTGGACCGAGGCGCCCTACTACGACGCGACCTCGACGACGCACCGCTTCAACCCGAAGGCCGGCCGCGTCCTCGCAGAAGAGGGACCGCGGCTCGTCCTCGGCCGCAAGGAGCGCGACGGCATCCCCACCCTCCAGCCCAACTCCGGCGACCTCGCGCTCCTCCGCGAGCACGTGACCCAGTTCGTGCTCCACTACGACGTCTGCGCCTCGAGCCGCCGCTGCTTCGAGGTCCTGCAGGACATGCGCGGGCTCTCCGTCCACTTCCTCCTCGACGTGGACGGGACGATCTACCAGACCTGCGACCTGCGCGAGACCTGCTGGCACGCCTCGCAGGCGAACGGGCGCAGCGTCGGCGTCGAGATCGCGAACATCGGCGCCTATCCCGTGAGCTCCGCCGCCGAGACCCTCGAGGGCTGGTACTCCATCGACGAGGAGGGGCCCTTCCTCCAGTACCCGCCCTGGTACGGGGAGACCGGGATCCGCACGCCGGACTTCGTCGCCCGCCCGCGACAGCGAGAGCGCGTGCGCGGCTTCGCCCACGGCGCGGAGTTCGAGCAGTACGACTTCACGCCAGAGCAGTACGCCTCCCTCGCGGCCCTCTCGAGGACCCTCAGCGAGGTCCTCGACATCCCGCTCGAGGTGCCGCGTGACGCGGAGGGGCGCGTGCGCACCGACGCGCTCTCCGACGAGGAGTTTCGAGCCTGGTCCGGCCTCATCGGTCACCAGCAGCTCACCACGCGCAAGACGGATCCGGGCCCGGCCTTTGACTGGGATCACCTCATCCAGCGCGCCGGTGCTGTGGCTCCCTGAGGTGATGCTGTGATGCGAGACAAGCGCCGCGTCCTCCTCTACGGAGTCATCCCGCTCTCGCTCGGGCTCCTCTTCGTCGCCCTCTACTTCTCCGGCGTCACCGCCCTTCAAGAGCTCGCGAGCCCGGCGGAGGACCGGGAGTTCGGGCTCATCGAGAACATCCAGAACCTCATCATCCTCTCCGGCGCGCTCCTCTGCTGGCGCGCCCTGCGTCGCGAGGCGGACAGCGCCTGGCGCTGGGTCTGGCGCCTCGGCGTCTTCGCCTGCGCCGTCTTCTTCATGGAGGAGATCGACTGGGGTGATCACTACTGGGGCGTCCTCACAGGCGCGGAGCGAACCGCTGGTGAGTACTTCAACCTGCACAACCAAGGGGACATCAACCGCTGGCTGAAGAAGACCGTCGACATCGGCTTCGTGCTGTTCTTCTTCTTCCTGCCCCTCGCGAAGGGGAGGCTACGAGAAGGCCTGCGGCCCCTCCTGCCCAAGCTCCACTCAGCGCTGACTCTCCTGGGTGGGGTCATCACGAGCAACCTCGCCCACGGCTTGGAGGACGCTGGCTGGGCGAACAACGGGAGCCTCTACAACAACATCTCCGAGTTCCGCGAGACCTTCACATACTGGGTGGTGGTGCTCTACCTCTGGGAGCTCAGCGCGCTGCGGCGTGGCACCGTCACAGGGGAAACGACATGAACCTCCCTCTCTTCACGGCCCTCTGCTCGGCGCTCGGCCTGTCCTCTGTTCATGACGCAACCCCTGAGCCGCCGCGCCCGAACGTCGTCCTCATCCTCGCGGATGACCTCGGCTTCGGAGACCTCGGCGTCTACAACCCGAACTCCAAGATCAAGACGCCGCACCTCGACCAGCTGGCCGCGGAGGGGCTGCGCTTCACGGACGCCCACTCGCCCTCGGCGGTCTGCACGCCGACCCGCTACGGGGTCCTCACGGGCCGCTACGCCTGGCGCACGGAGCTCAAGAGCAGCGTCCTTATGGGCTTCTCGCCGCCGCTCATCGACTCCGAGCGCTTCACGATGGCGGA
Source organism: Planctomycetota bacterium (assembly GCA_022447405.1). GTDB lineage: Bacteria > Planctomycetota > UBA1135 > UBA1135 > JAKVCE01. Next base: position 2,414 of record JAKVCE010000221.1, read on the forward strand.
CCTCTTCAAGGGCGCTGGCTACCAGACCGCGTGCATCGGGAAGTGGCACCTCGGCCTCGGCTGGCAGCTCGTCGAGGGCGGGACGGTTCAAGAGCGCTACCTGCGGGACGCCGGGAAGATCAACTTCGAGGAGCCCTTCGTGGGTGGCCCGCTCGAGCTCGGCTTTGACCGCTTCTTCGGCTGCTCGGCCTGTCCCACGACGGACTGGATCTACGCCTACCTTGAGGGCGACCGCACCGTCGGTCTGCCGACGGAGACGATGGAGGCGCAGGGCTCCGAGGACTCTCACAAGCTCGATGTCTCCTATCGCCCCGGGGTCGCCACGCCGGGCTGGGACTTTGAGCGGGTGGACCCGACCTTCGTGGGCGAGGCGCGCGCTTGGCTCAAGGGGACGGAGCGCAAGGCGCCGTTCTTCCTGTACCTGCCGCTCTCTGCGCCGCACGCGCCTTGGCTGCCTCCTGAGGAGACTCGGGGCACGACAGAGGAGGGAGCGCGCGGCGACATGGTCGCGCTCGTGGACTGGGCGGTGGGAGAGATCCGCGCGGAGCTTGAGGAGCTCGAGCTCTTGGAGGACACGCTGATCGTGTTCACCTCCGACAACGGGCCGCGCATCGGCCTGAACGGCCACGCCTCGGCGGGGCCTTGGCGGGGCTACAAGTCACACGCCTGGGAGGGCGGGCACCGCGTCCCGATGATCGCGCGCTGGCCGGGGGTCGTCCCGGCGGGGGAGGCCTACGGTCACCCCGCGAGCCTCACCGACCTCCTCTCGACCTTCGCCGCGCTGCTTGAGGCCGAGCTCCCCGAGGGCGCGGGAGAGGACTCCCTCGACCTCTCCCCGGTCTTCCTGGGCAGCCCGCCCGAGGAGCCGATCCGTGAGGTCGTGCTCTCACACTCGGTGCGCGGCGCCTTCACGATCCGACGCGGGCGCTGGAAGCTGATCTTGGGGACGGAGGGCTCCGGCGGCTGGGTGCCGCCCTCGGACTCCAGCAATCCAAGGGATGAGTCGATCGGGCAGCTCTACGACCTCGTGGCGGATCCGGCTGAGTCGAAGGACCTATTCGACGAGCGGCCAGAGGTCGTGCGGGAGCTTCGCGCCCTCCTCAAGGAGATCCGCGACCGCTGAGCTTGGGAATCCGCGCTTTTTGGGGAACCGAGACGGCATCACGCCGTCGGAGGGGGTGAATTCCTGCGGCCCTATATACTCGGAATCATGAAGCTCTCTTCGCTGCTCCTCTCCTGCCTCGCGCTCTGCGGCTCTGCGACGGCTCAGACGCTCCCGGACAACATCGACATCACGACCTCTCCCAACGGGGTCGTGCCCTTGCCCTCGAGCGTGAGCTCGGTCTTCACGAACGTCTTTGACCGGTACACGAAGATCACCGCGCCCAACGGTCAGGCGATCCACTTCCTCCTGCAGTCGAACGTGACGGACGAGATGGCGGTGCGCGCGCGCGAGGTGATGCGCTTCTTCCTGACCGACGTCCCCGGCACGCAGTACGGCTCCAACAAGACCGCCGTCATGAACCGCATGGGGAACAACGAGGCGGCGCTCTGCTACTTCAACACGGGGAACGCGGCGGACCAGGCCTTCAACGGCCCCTTCGGGAACGCCAACGTCTTCGCGCAAGACCTCTACGCGAACGAGTCGGTGGTCGAGGGCTCGAACTTCTACTTCAACAACAACCGCCGCGACGCGACCTTCGAGGAGGTCTTCCACCTCGTCCACGGCGCAGGGATCCTGCCGACGTACCCGGCCTTCCACACTGAGATGACCCAGGCGACGAACGCCGCCATCGCGGCGAACATCTACAACCCGCCGCCCGCCTGGGAGCTCCCGCCCTCCGATCGCCCCTACGAGTACATCATCAGCATCATCGATGTGTACTACGGCTACTGGGCGCACAACCCCTCCAACGACGGGATGGCCTTCTGGGGCGAGTACGCCTTCCACACCAAGGCCGACATCATCAACGGCGATCCCGCAGGCGTCACGGCGATGCTGAAGT
>JAKVCE010000222.1 GCA_022447405.1 Planctomycetota bacterium
CGCGCGGCGCGGGTGGAGCGAGACCGACAAGGAGGCGGAGCTCGTGGTGGTCAACACCTGCACCGTCACCGCTGAGGCCGGCAGGAAGGCCCGACAGCTCATCCGGCGCCTCGGGCGCGAGAACCCGGAGGTCCGCATCGCGGTCACAGGCTGCCTCGCCGAGAGCGAGCCGGAGGTGCTGCGCGAGCTACCCGCCGTGGACTGGGTCCTCGGGAACGGCGAGGCCAAGCGCCCGACGAACTTCCTCCGACACCTAGGCGAAGAGGTCGACCCCGAGGAGCTCGGCATCCCGTCCGGGATCACGGAGTTCGCAGGGCACACGCGCGCCTTCCTGAAGATCCAAGACGGCTGCGACATGGCCTGCGCCTTCTGCATCATCCCGAGCGTGCGCGGCAAGAGCCGCTCGCGCCCGCTGGCCGAGCTCGTCGCCGAGGTCGAGCGCCTCGTCTGCGCGGGACATGTTGAGGTCGTCCTGTGTGGCATCCACATCGGACACTGGGGGCGAGACCTCGGGCTCGAGCTCGCCGACCTCGTGCGCGCCCTCGCCGAGGCTGACCCGCGAGACGCCGAGGGCGCGCCGCTCGACTTCCGCCTGCGCCTCTCCTCCATAGAGGCCACGGAGGTCACACCGAGCCTCCTCGCGCTCATGCGCGACCACCCCGAGCGCATCGCCTCACACCTCCACATGCCCCTGCAGTCAGGGGACGACGGCGTCCTGAAGGCGATGAACCGCTGGTATGACACCGAGACCTACCTGCGCGCCTGCGATGACATCCGCGGCGCCCTCGACCGCCCCGCCTTCACAGCAGACGTGATCGTCGGCTTCCCCGGCGAAGACGACGCCGCCTTCGAGCGCACCCTCGAGACCGTGCGCGCCGCTGGCTTCGCGCGCATGCACGTGTTCCCTTTCTCTGCGCGTCCGAACACGCCGGCCTTCGAGCTGAAGGGCGCGCCCAAGCCTGAGGTGGTCCGCGAGCGCCGCGCAGCGCTGAGCGAGGCCGCTTCAGAGATCGGCGCCTCCTTCCGCCGCTCCCTCGACGGCGCGAGAGAGACCGTCGTGCTCGAGGGCTCAGTCGGGCTCTCAGGTCGCTACCAGCGCGTCATCGTCCCGATGGGCGAGGACCTCTTCCCCGGCGACCTCGTGCGCGTCACCCTCCGCGCCGAGGTCTCGAGTGAGGGAGAGGTGAGCCTGCGGGGCGAGCGAGTCATCGCGGAGGTCTGCGCATGAGCGGTAGACGTGGAGAGCTCTCTCGCTTGCGCAACAGCCTCGAGGCCGCGATCCAGCGGCGGGCCGGCAGAGGACACCGTCGCCTGGAAGCCTCGAAGCTCTCCGTCACGCCGACGCCGCGAGAGGAGCTCGCAGCTGAGCCAGAGGAGAGAGCTGTCACGGTTCCCACCTCAGCCCCCCGACCTGCAGAGAGACCGAAGAGAGAGGTGGAGGGCCTAGCGGCTCAGCGCGAGCTCGCTGCGAAGGCGTCCGACCTTGAAGAGCTGCGGAGCGCTGTCGCAGGCTGCGAGGCCTGCGGACTATGTGAGACGCGCACACAGACTGTCTTCTCAGACGGAGCCGTCTCCTCTGGCGTGATGTTCATCGGCGAAGCACCCGGCGCGGACGAGGACGCCCAAGGGCTCCCCTTCGTCGGTCGAGCGGGACAGTTCCTCACCCGCATCATCGAGAAGGGCATGGGCGTCAAGCGCAGCGAGGTCTACATCGCGAACGTCCTGAAGTGCCGCCCGCCGGACAACAGAGACCCCAAGTTTGAGGAGAAGGCGCTCTGCACGGCCTGGCTCGACAGGCAGATCGAGCTGGTGGATCCCAAGGTGATCGTGGCCCTCGGCCGCCACGCAGCCGTGCACCTCACTGGAAAGGACCTCTCCATGGGGCGCCTGCGCGGCCAGGTCCACAGGGTCGCGGGGAGGCCGATCGTGCCCACATATCACCCCTCCTACCTGATTCGCCAAGAGGGCTCCTCGGGCTTTGTTCGCACCAAGAAGTTGGTTTGGGAGGACATTCAGCTCGCGATGGCAGAGGCCGGACTGGGCTGAGGGGCCTAAAATCTGCCCCCTCGGGCCTAAAAATGGGCATTTGGGGTTACCGCTAAGGGGTGGGGGGATAACTACCCACAGGGCGAATTTCAGGCCCCGGAGCCCCTTCTAGGGCACCGGGACAAGTTGACCCCCTCCCCGGGGAGGGCTATCCTCCTCACCCTTCTTGTCTGCGGGATCCTGAGGTCTCGCGGACTGAGAAGGACCACACTCGGCCCGGAGCTCTCCGGGCTCTCACTGCGGGGCCTCGCCCCGCGCACAAGAAACAAGACATCCATTCAGCCGGATCTGACCTCTCTCACGACGTGTGAGGTGTCACCGGTCTCCCAATCCCCGCCCAACTGGGAAGCTTTATTAGCCCATGCGTCTGCAGAGCCAGCTCCTCCCCGCTTTCACACTCCTCCTCACCGCCTGCAACTCGATGGGCACAACTGAAGAGGAGGCAGCCAACGCCCCCGCGCCCGAGCCGGTCGTAGCCGAAGAGCCTGCGACGGAGATCGTGGAGGCCGCTGATCCTGGTCAGGACTCCGGAGATGCGGATGTCGAGCGAGTCCAGCGTCGCGCGAGTCAGCGTGATGTCCTCGCAAGCCAGTTCATCTCTGAAGGTGACGCCCAGGTTGAGAACGCCGAGTTTGAAGGCGCTCTCATCTCCTATGCGTCCGCTCTAGAGGTTGACCCCGGCAACCAGGAGGCGCGCGAGCGCATGCTCAAGGTCGAGGCCCTCATGGGCAACACCTACGCGGTCGCCGCAGACGCCCTCGCTGATGAGGTCGAGCGTGAGATCGTCCGGCGCGCACAGGCCCGCATCTCCGCGGACCGCGCCGCGACCCTCGGCGACAACGCGCTCCGCGCGGGTCGCTACGACGAGGCCGTCGCCCAGTACCGTGAGGCCGAGCTCATCCTCCGCTATCACCCGCTGATCGCTGACGGCTCCCTCGACGAGACGATCATCTCTGGCAAGCTCGCCAGCGCGATCTCCCTCGGCGCTGAGGCAGAGGCCGATTCGAGGCGCCGCGCCGAGCAGGCCGCGGAGGACGCCAGCAGGGCAGAGGCAGAGGCCGAGACCGCGCGCATCGCCAACAAGCTCAGCACCCTCTTCGCAGAGGCCAACGCGGCCTTCTTGAACGAGCAGTACCAGAACGCTGAGGCGCTCTGCACCCAGGTCCTCCTGGACGACCCCGACAACGAGGACGCACAGACCCTGCGTGATGTCGCCCGTGAGGCCCGCCACGCGAGCGTCGAGGAGCTGAACCGCCGCGACTATCGCGAGCAGTGGCAGCGCACCTTCGAAGAGCTCGACACCATGGGCGTGCCCCAGACCGAGGCCCTCGTCTTTGATGACCTCCGCCGCTGGCGCGAGGTCTCCCAGCGCGATCCCCTCGAGCAGGTCTCCACCGTCGACTCCCTCGGAGCCTCCGACAAGGCCGCCGTCATGGCACGCCTTGAGAGCACCCGCTTCGCTCCGAACTTCGAGGGCGAGGACGGCGACGGCGCCGAGCTCAATCAGGTCGCCGCGTTCCTCCAGGACGTGACGGGCGTCAACTTCGTCGTCTCGACCCGCGTCATCGAGGACCTCGATGAGGACGAGACCATGATTCGCCTCACCCTCCCCGAGCGCAGCGTGCTCCGCATCCTCGACATCATCGCGGAGACCCGCGAGAACCTGCGCTGGAAGGTCGAAGACGGCGTCGTGAAGTTCGTCACCCGCGAAGAGCTCGTCGGTGGCCAGGTCCTGCGTATGTATGAGGTGCGCGACCTCATCCGCCCGATCCCCGAGTTCCCCGGCCGTGACGTCAACGTCTCGGTCTCTGGCGGTCTCTTCCTCCCTGAGGAAGACCTCGAGGAGCGCGAAGCCAACGTCGTCACGAGCGACCTGCTGGACACCCTGATCCGCAACAACATCTCGCCCGAGTCTTGGGACGAGGATCCGGCCAACAGCCTTCGGATCAACGACATGGGCGTGATGATCGTGAACCAGACCCCTGAGGTTCACGCGCAGATCGGCGAGCTCCTCACGGACCTCCGTGAAGCCACCGGCATCATGGTCGACATCGAGGCCCGCTTCCTCCAGGTCGCGGACAACTTCCTCGAGGACATCGGCGTCGACTTCCGCGGCCTCGGCCAGCCTGGCCTCGGCGCGGACGGCTTCTTCGATGACTTCGGTGACGCCACGACACAGGGGGAGCTCGGCGGCGACATCGGCCAAGGCACGGACTTCGGCGCCTTCCTTGACGAGAGCGCTGGTGACCTGCGCGCCCGCGTTGAGAACCTCTACGAGGACGCCCTCTACGACTCCCTCTTCGATCAAGATGCGCTGCGTCCCACCGGCGGCCTCAGCTTCCAGTGGGACAAGCGCCGGTACATCGACCTCTA
>JAKVCE010000223.1 GCA_022447405.1 Planctomycetota bacterium
GAGCTCCGCGAAGGAGGCGCCGCCCTCGAGCTCGCCCCTAAGCGCGAGCAAGCGAGCTCGCACCTCTTCGCCGCGACCCTCCAAGAAGAGCTGCCGCACCGCCACATAGGTCTCCACCCGCTGGACGAGGTGAAGCGCGCCTTCCAGCTCGATCAACCCGCTGACCTCATCGAGCTCCGCACCCCAGAGGAACTCGTCGAACACCGGTGAGAGCACACCTCGGGGGTAGGAGCCGAGGACGCCGTCTCCGCCGACGCCGGCCGCGGCCCGGACCTCGAGGACTAGGGCCTCAAAGCTCATGGGGGGCCTCCCTCCAGGCCTCTCCTCGAGCGCGCGCATCCAGCTCGCGACCTGCGCGTGGGCCTCCTCGCGCGTGCGGCCGCGCTCTTCACCGAAGCCGACGCTCAGGACCCTGAGGCTCCTGAGCAGCGGGGCCTCCTCCGTGAGGTGGAGCGGCTTCACCAGGAGTGACTCCTCCTGCGTAGCGGACACGTCGCCGCCGCTCGCGACGAGCGTGAGCATGATCAGGCCGACCCTCGCGAGGGGATCCCTGAGCTTCGTCACGGCAAGCTGACGGTGAGGTCCTTGATCTCTGAGCCTGCCTCCAGCTCGACCTCCGGGATGTTCACGCGCTGGAAACCCCTATAGACCTCCAGGCGATATCTCCCGGGTCGATAGCGACCGAGCACAGAGCGGCCATCTTCACCCGTAGACCCTTCGCCGGAGAAGAGCCCGCCGAAGGCGCCGCCGACATCAGTGACGACCCCGACGCCGCCGTCGAGGGGCGTGAGCTGACCGCGCGCGCCGCGGACGGGCTCGCCAGAGCCGCCCAAGACGAGCAAGCGGACCTCGACGCCCGATTCCATGACGATGCGCACCTCCCCACCAGACTCATCCACCTGCACCTCCACAGGGAGCGGCGCAGAGAAGTCCGTCGCGGTGCAGGAGAGGGAGTATGTGCCGACGGAGACCGGACCGAGCTCGAAGCTCCCGTCCTCGCGGCTCCTCGTCCGCACGGGTCTGGGGTCCCTCGTCCCGCTGCGGGCGCCGGCGATGCGCGCGCCCTCGACCGGCGCGCCGGTCGAGTCCACCACCATGCCCTTGATGCTGAGCGCAGGCGGGAGCTCGATCTTCAAGCCGCGCTCGATGCGACCGTCGATGACTTCGATGATCATCGGGTCGGAGGCAGCGAGCTTCTGCTCCTCTTCCCTCCAGCCCGGCCGGACGATCAGCTCGTACTCGCCCGGCGCGACGCGCTCAAAGGAGAAGCGACCGTCCGAGTCCGTGCGGTCTTCGCTGCTCACGCCCTCTGAGGCGATGAGGGAGCCCAGCATGCCGCTGAACTCTGGCTGCTCGGTGGGGCGCAGGAAGACCTGCGCGCGGCTGACAGGCTCACCGGTCTCGCGCGCGAGGACCTCTCCCTCTACGCCGCCCTCAGGCAGATGGAGGTCGAACTGCATCTCAGGTTGCTCGGGGACGTCGAGCTCCATGCGGATCTCGCGGCCCACGCCCTGCACCTGGATCGAATACTCCCCTGAGCGGAGCCCAGGGAACTCATAGGAGCCGTCTGAGCGGATGCGAGAGAGCTTGAAGTCCACGCCGAGGACGTTGTCACCTTCGAACGAGATCGCTGTCACGGCGCCACGACGGACGGGCTCGCCGCCGTCATAGACGACCCCATAGACCCGACATCCCGAGGCGTTGTCATCCACGATGTCGTAGCGGATCGAGCGCCCCTTCGGGATCGTCACGAGGTCGAAGTTCATGTTGCCGAGGAAGCTCGTGAAGTTGAGCTGATCATCGCCGCGGCTGACCACGAAGATGTAGGAGCCCGCGACCATGTTCTCGATCTTGTAGTCACCGTTCTCATCCGTGCCCGCCTCATAGAGGCCGCCGGGGACGTTCCCGCCGCGCCCGGGGCTCATGCGGTTCGGAGAGAGCGCGAAGACCACCGTCCCAGGCAGCGGTCGACCGTAGCCGTCCTCGACGGTCCCGTAAGCGCCGCCTCCCTTCATGAGCTCGAGGACGAGGCCCTCGACCGGCTCACCTGCGGTGATCTCGAGCTCCTCCTCGCTCACGGCGCCGGCGTAGTCTTCATGAAGCGCGTAGAGGCGCAGCTTCCCGGGTCTCAGCCCCGTCAGCTCGAAGGCGCCCTGCGCGTCAGTCACGGAGGAGTTGTCCGAGAACATCCCCATCCCCGCCGCATAGCTGAAGAAGGCCGGGGGCATCATCGACGCGCCGAAGCTGCCGTCGCCGCCCATCATCATGTTGAACTCCTGCTGACGATCGCGCCCGCTCGGCCGCGTCCCCTCTCCGGACTCGGCGGCCTGACCCCTGCGACCGCGCTGGCTGCGGCGCCGGTCCCGCCCCCGGCTCATGTCCTCGCGCGAGACCGCGATGACCTGGGCGCCCCGCACGGGCAAGCCCTCGGAGTCGATCACGAGCCCGCGTACGACCCCTCCAGGCTGCATGCTGACGATCACGCCTCGCGTGGGCTCACCCTCGACCACTGTGATCTCGTCGACGACCTCTGTCAGGTAGCCCTCCGCTCGGAAGGTGAGGGCGACCTCTCCAGGCTCGACGCCCTCGAGTCGGAAGCGCCCAGCCGGGTCCTCGAAGGTCATGCCCCCAGAGAAGGGGTTGTAGCGCCCGGGCTCGCCAGCCTCGCTCATCACGCGATCGATGCCTGAGACGGTGAACTCGGTCACGGGCTCTGCTCGCTCGAGGTCCATCACGATCCCCTCGACGAAGCCGCCAGCGAGGAGGACCACCTCTAGCTCGCCCTCTTGCTCCTCTGGGTTCCACTCCTGGCGCTTGGTCTCGTATCCAGGCTTCACGAACTGGAGACGGTGCGGCGCCTCTCCCGCGCAGGGACCCGCCACGAAGCGTCCGTCCACGTCAGTCACAGGGAAGTCCCAGCCCTCCACCGCCTGAGAGACCATGGGCGCGAGGGTGAAGTCGAACTGCATGTTCCTGAAGTCCACCATCCGCCAGCGCACCTGCACTCCCACGATCGGCGCGCCGCTCGAGTCCACGACGCGACCTGCGACCATGGGACCACCGCTGAGGCGGATGTCTTGCGCTTGCACGAGCACACCGTCAACCGCTACGAGCGGCACACCTTGCGCAGGGATGTGACCGGGACCGATCGCGATCACGTCCACGTCGCCCTCCGGGACACCCTCGATCACATAGCGTCCGTCGGCGTCGGTGGTCGCGTGCGTGCGCTTGATGATCTCCTCGAGCATGCGGATGTCTCGCAAGCCGCGCGGCACGGCGCCCACCTGGGCGCCCGCGAGCGGGACCGGTTCGCGGTCCTCTTCCTCATCTCCGGCGACAGAGAGCACCTGACCGGCGATGCGCCCGCCGCTGCGGATGCTCATCGTGACCTGGGTCACCTCGCCCGCCTTGACCTCGAGGCCGACGAGGTGAGTGATCGTGTGCTCTTCGCTCGCGACGGAGAGCTCATAGCCCTTGCCCGGAGCGACGCCCTCGAGGCGGAAGGAGCCGCTCTCGTCGACCTGAACCTCGACCAGCCGCAGCGCCCCGTCTCTGAGCTGGCCAAGGAAGTGTCCGGGCCCGGGGCTCAGGACGACCGTCGCGCCGATCGCCGGGGTGCCGTCCGCAGCGAAGACCTCGCCGCTGATCGATCCAGCCGGCTGCACCTCCACCGTAGCGGGACCCCCAGCTCCTGACTCGACGACAGAGACGCGCACAGGCCGAGTCGCCGTGTGCGCGGGGCCTAAGGCGTCCAGGAAGTAGCGCCCGCTGCGGACGCCCTCAAAGGAGAAGCTCCCGAGGCTGTCTGTGAACTGCACCGCTACAGGACGGGTCCGCTCGGCGACGTCCTCATTGAAAGAGGCGAGTCGTAGGATCCGCCCGATGAACACATCACCCGAAGGCGGGGTCGTGAGCAGCTCAACTCGCACGCCCGGCACGCCGACCTCGGTCCCCTCCTCAACGACGACGCCCGTGAGCGCGCCGCGTCCCCTGAGGCGAACGTAGGCATCACCCTCAGCGACCGCGCCGAGGTCTCGCTGATCCAACGCCTCCGCCTCCTCACCGCCGCGCGCGAGCGACAGGTCGTCGAGGGCTCCGGTGTCGGCCTCCTCGGTCTGGAGGGTCGGCACGCTGACATCCAGCTCAGACAGGTCCTCTCCGCCTCCGAAGACGACGAGGAGGAGCGCGACGAGCGCGAGGGCGACAGGGACGAGCAGGAGCGGTCTCTTGACCGCCCCGCGAGTGGGCTTGGGTGATGACATGGGATTCAACTGCTTCGAGGGACCTGAGGGATACGCTCGAGACAGGCCTTGATTCTCTCTGAAATTGGCCCGATCGACTAGCCCGTGGCTCCCCGAGGCCTCAACTCGGAGCCTGACCGATGGGGAGC
>JAKVCE010000224.1 GCA_022447405.1 Planctomycetota bacterium
TGATGCTGACCTCGGGGATGTCTTCGACAGACTCTGTGGAGAGCACCTTCCACCAGAGCGCCGGCTCACCGTCGGAGTGACCTCCAGGGAGCGCGAGGACAGAGAGCGTGTCCGTCAAGACGTCATCCTCCGAGAGGAGCGACAGCTCGCCCAAGAACTGTCCCGCTTGATCGGGGCTGAGGACCTGAAGGAGATCGCTCGTGAGCAGCACTAAGGCCCCTGAGTCTCCCGCGATGCTGTGAATCACGGGCAGCTTGGGAGGCAGGAGGACTGACTCGAAGGAGCCGTCCTCGGAGTCGAGCGCGAGCAATCCGTACTTCTTGGTGTTCGCGTCACTGAACACGACGATGACCTGTCCGCCGCAGAACGCGACGGAGTGGTAGCGCTCCCCCTCACGCTGATAGGCCCACGCCTCAAAGAGGTCAGATGTAGAGATGCCCGTCACCTTCTTGGCGGTGATCGAGACGCAGAGGCTGTCGCTGATGATGGCCTCATCAAAGGCCTCGATCGGAGACTCTCCGAGGAGCTCGCCGGTCTCGATCGACATCCGCAGGATCCTGTGACCGTGGCTGCCCGGCCCCATCACGATCGCGCTAGGGGTCCCCTCGACTCCGTCGCAGATCGCGGCGGCGAAGCCTCGGCCATAGCCGACCTCGCAGGGCGAGCGCCACTGGAACTCGCCCTCGCTCCTGTCGATGGCGCCGAGCTTCCCGGGGATCACGTCGTCAGTCCACATTCCCCCAGCGGGCGCGTCGTACCCGTGCACGAGCACGGGTCCGGTAGGACCGATCGCGATTCCGTCGATCTCGGAGTGGAACTCCTTCGCCCACCGCCGTTTGGCCGTCGTTGTCATACGGAGATGCTAGTCGGAGAGGCCCACCGGGCCAAGCGCAGAGGTGGCTACTCGCGGTCGCCCTTGAGCGCTTTTTCGGCGATCGAAGCCGGGACGTCGCGATACTCCGAGAACTCCATCGAGAAGGACCCGCGCCCCTGGGTTGCTCCGCGGAGCGCTGAGGCGTAGGCGAACATCTCTGAGATCGGGACCAAGCCGCGGATGATGCGCTCGTCACCTTGCGAGTCCACGTCGCTCACCTCACCCCTGCGGGAGTTGAGGTCTCCTACCACGGTGCCGAGGTAGTCCTCCGGCACGCGCACCTCAAGGAGCATGTAGGGCTCGAGGAGGATGGTGTTGCCCTGCATCGCCTGCTTGAAGGCGAGGGCGCCCGCGTTATGGAAGGCCATCTCGCTCGAGTCCACCTCGTGCGCCTTCCCGTCATAGAGGGTCGCGCGAACGTTGACGAACTCAAATCCGGTGGTCGAGCCTGTGTTGAACACGTCCCGGAGGCCAGCCTCCACGTTGGAGATGTACTCGCGGGGGACGTTGCCGCCCTTGACGCTGTCCACGAACTCCATCCCGGTGTCCTCAGTCTCGTGATGCTCGATCACGACCCTAACGACCGCGAACTGGCCGCGACCGCCAGACTGCTTCACATAGCGAGCCTCGGTGTCGACCTTCTTGTTCAGGCGCTGCTTGTAGGCGACGAGCGGCTTGCCTGTGAGGACGGCGACGTTGAACTCGGACATGACCCGGTTCATGACCACCTCGAGGTGAAGCTCGCCCATGCCAGAGATGATCATCTGACCTGTCGCCTCGTCTGTCTTGGCTCGGAAGGTCGGGTCCTCTCTCATGATCCGGCCGAGGACCTCTGAGAGCTTGTCGCGATCCTTGTTCTCCTTGGGCTCCACAGACATCGAGATGACCCCCTCGGGGACCGAGATCTTGTTGAGCAGGATCGGGTCTTTGTCGTCACAGAGCGTGTCTCCAGTGCTGGTGGTCTTCAGCCCCACCACCGCTGCGATCTCTCCGGGGCCCATGAACTCGATGGCCTCGCGCTTGTTCGCGTGCATCTTCACGATGCGACCGATGCGCTCGTACTTGCCTGTGCGCGGGTTCAAGAGCTTCGCGCCCTTCTCCAGCTTGCCGGAGTAGACGCGCACGAAGGTCAGGTCGCCCGCCTGCTCGGCGATCGTCTTGAACACCATCAGGGAGAGGGGCGCGTCCAACGTGGCCTCACGCGAAGCGGGCTCATCGCTGTCGGGGAGGACTCCCTCTACGGGGGGGATGTCCAGCGGGCTGGGGAGCAGATCGACGACGCCGTCGAGGAGGAAGCGGACGCCCTTGTGCTTGAGCGCGGAGCCGACGAACACCGGGGTGATCTCCATCTCAAGGGTCGCCTTACGCAGCGCGCTGAGTACGAGCTCCTCGGGGCACTCCTCGTCTTCGACGAAGAGGTCCAGGAGGTCCTCATCGAACTCTGCCGCCGCCTCGACGACCTCTGACCTGCGCAGGCTTGCGTCCTCAAGGAGCTCCTCCGGGATCTCCAGCTCCTCGTAGCTGCGGCCCTGGCCGTCCTCAAGGAACCGGAGGTACTTCATGCGCACGAGGTCGATGACGCCTTCGAACTCCTTCTCCGCGCCCACCGGCATCTGCACCGGGATGGGGCGCGCGCCGAGTCGAGTCCGGATCGAGTCGACCGCTGCGTCGAAGTCGGCGCCGACGCGATCCATCTTGTTGATGAAGCAGATCCGCGGGACCCCGTAGCGGTTGGCTTGACGCCAGACCGTCTCGGACTGGGCCTCCACCCCGCTGACTGCGTCGAAGACTGCGATCGCGCCGTCGAGGACGCGCAGGGAGCGCTCCACCTCGATCGTGAAGTCGACGTGCCCGGGGGTGTCGATGATGTTCATGGAGTGGCCGTTCCACTCACAGCTCGTCGCGGCCGAGGTGATGGTGATCCCGCGCTTCTGCTCCTCCTCCAAGTAGTCCATGGTGGCGGCGCCGTCGTGCACCTCACCCGTGCGGTGGATGCGCTGCGCGAGGAACAAGACCCGCTCCGTGACCGTGGTCTTGCCCGCGTCGATGTGGGCCATGATCCCGATGTTTCGGTGGGCTTGGAGGCCCTTGGAGGTGGTCTTACGAGGTGATTCTGTCTTGATGGCAGTCGTCATGAGTGGAGTCTTGGCGGAGCGTCCGCCACGTCCGGATCTCTTTGGCGAGGAATGGCCAAAATTCGGCCGAATTGGGTGCCCAGGAGGAGCTTTAGAGTCGTCTGCAGGGGCCAAACCAGCTAACTGAGAGGGCCCTTCAATGGCTGATCGGTAGCTATTCGCCGCAGATCGAAGCGAAAAATTTTAGAACTGCGGATTGAGGCGTCAAGGAAGCGGAACGGGAAACCGCATCAAAATTCACCCGATCGCCCTGAATGGCTCACCCTGGCTCCTAAGAGGGCCCCATCCCGACCCACGCCCCCAGGAGGGAGCCCCCGCGCGACCTCCACTCCCCCGGCCTGGTATCTCCAGAAGCTCCACGGGATCCCCTCTCCCTCTGTAGGGGTCGGGCTGGTCTGTAAGTGCAGTCCCAGGTGCGGCATCGGGGAGACCGGCGAGTACCCCGACGCGCCGACCCGCGCCAGGGGCTGCCCTCTCTCCACCACATCGCCAAGCTTCGGAGCCAGCGAGCCAGCGAGGAGCTGGGTCAGGAAGAGATACTCCCCCTCCGCCACCCTGATCACGAGGTGGTTCCCGAAGGCTGACGACCCGGAGGTAACCTGGACGTCGTCCTCGATCCCGTCCACGACCCCCACCACCTCGCCCCTAGCCGGTGCGAAAACCTGCTCTCCGTGGCAGTGGTGCTGCGCGCTCTCCGAGGCATCGCCGGAGTGGATGGCGCCGTCGACCTCTCGCACGAGGTGCATCCCCCAGCGCTGGTCCGGATAGAAGCCAGCGAGCCGATTCTCGTCTCGCCCCTCGCCGCCCCAGAGCACGACCCACTCACCTGCGACAGGCAGCTCAAACTCCACGCTGCTCGGCCGCCCCTCCCTTGAGGAGGGGTAGGGCAGCGGGTAGTTCGAAGCGATGAGCGAGAGGGTGACGAACGAGAACGCGCGCAGTCGCCGACCTTGAATGAAGGGCCGCTTCAACATGGAGACCGCGAGGCCCCAAATGAAGAGCGCGAGGGAGAGCATCCCGATCAGGAGCCGCCCCGTCATGTAGACGAAGATCGGCGCGGTCCCGCCGGGGCGCGCGCCGAGGTACAAGAGGGCTCCGATCAACGCGAAGAGCGGCAGCCAGGCGACGCGTTCCCAGAGCGCCGCCCATCCGCCGCCGCCTCTCGCCGTGTCCTCGTCAGTCCCGGGAGCCACTCTCCGCCTCCTCGGTCCCGCGCGGCCTGAGATACCACTCTCCGACCCGCTCTCCTCCGGAGTACATACCAGCGGCGCTGAGCTCACCGTCTTCATCCCAGTAGTTCCAAGCGCCCTCGCGGTTGTTGAGTGCGAAGGCGCCCTCGGAGCGCTTGCCCCCAGAGGAGTGCCAGAAGGTCCAAACCC
>JAKVCE010000225.1:0-417 GCA_022447405.1 Planctomycetota bacterium
CGAACAGGGTGATGAGGAGCGCGCGCATATGGAGAGCCTAGCCGAAGGTGAGGTCGAAGAGGCGGGTGACAGAGGGGTCGGTGTTGAGGCCTGTGAGCTCGTCGGGTCCGAACCAGCCCAGCTCGAGGGACTCCTCCGAGATCACCTCGCGGGCCCCCTCCGGAGCGCGGCCGTAAAAGCGCACGTCCAGGTGCAGGTGTTCAGGCTCGTCGCCGCGCGCGGGGATGCTGTGGATGTCGAGGTCGAAGGGCGTGGGGTCGAGCAAGATTCCATCGATCCCGCTCTCCTCTGTGCCCTCGCGCAGCGCAGCAGCCGGGAGGTTGGCGTCTCCGTCGACATGTCCGCCGAGCTGGAGCCAGCGGCCGAGCTTGGCGTGGTGGGTGAGGAGCGCGCGCTCCTCGGCGTGGTCGAGCAAGA
>JAKVCE010000225.1:427-4381 GCA_022447405.1 Planctomycetota bacterium
CGCTGCTGTGAGGTGGCCCTCAAGGCAGCTCCGCTCGTGCGCGTCCAGCGGGTGCGCCTGGATGAAGGCCAGCATCTCGTCGCGGAAGCGCGCCTGCTCCGCGTCCCTCGGCGAGTAGGACTCGAGGAGCGCGCGCGCGACCTGGAGATCGGGCGCGGGGCTGGTGTCGATCTCCTGGTATGCGCGGACGCTGGAGGTCACGGCGCGGCTCAGGGCTGCCTCAGGAGCCTGCGGTAGCGCCGCGCGCGAGAGTCGGGGCCGACGCCGCGGCTCTCGCGGTCTGACTTACGCCAGTCGGCATAGGCCTCGTAGTCACCAGGGTAGAAGTTCACCTCAGGGTCGCCGTTCGCGTCGATGCCCTCGAAGGACAGGATGTGCGTGCAGATGCGGTTCAGGAAGTAGCGGTCGTGGCTGACGACGATGGCGCTGCCGGGGTACTCGCTGATGGCGTCTTCGAGCACGCGCAGGGTCTCGAGGTCGAGGTCGTTGGTGGGCTCGTCGAGGAGGATGACGTTCGCGGGCTCGCGGAGCATCTTCGCGAGGAGCACGCGGTTGCGCATTCCGCCAGAGCACTCTCCCAGGAGCTTGGACTGGTCGTCGCCGCGGAAGTTGAAGCGCGCGACGTAGGCGCGACCGTCGAGGGTCTTGCCTCCGAAGGGGATCTGCTCGTTCCCCTCAGTGATGTTCTCGTAGACCGTCTTGCCGTCGTCGAGGACGAGCCTGGACTGGTCGAGGTAGACGATCTTGACGGTCGATCCGACAGAGACATCGCCTGAGTCGGGCGTCTCCTTTTCGAGGATCATCTTGAGCAGGGTGGACTTGCCCATGCCGTTGGCGCCGACGATCCCGAGGATCGCGCCAGGAGGCAGGGTGAAGGAGAGGTCTTTGATGAGGGTGCGGTCCCCGAAGCCCTTGTTGAGGTCGCGCACCTCGATGACCTTGTCGCCGAGGCGGGGGCCCGGGGGGATGCGCAGGTCGACCTCATCGAGCTGCGCCTCGGGGCGCATGTCTTGGAGCTCCTTGAAGCGGTTGAGGCGGGCCTTAGCGCGCTTCATCCGCGCGGCAGGGGTGCGACTCTTCCACTCGAGTTCACGCTGGAACATCTTCTCGGTGCGAGCCTCTGCCTGCTTCTTCGTGTCGAGGAGCTTGCGCTTCTGATCGAGGTACTCGGAGTAGTTGCCCTTCCACGGGATGCTGCGGCCTCGGTCGATCTCGAGGATCCAGTCGACCACGTTGTCGAGGAAGTAGCGGTCGTGGGTGATCAGGAGGACCATGCCCGGATACTCAGCGAGGTGCTTCTCGAGCCACTCCACCGTCTCGGCGTCGAGGTGGTTGGTGGGCTCGTCGAGGAGCAGCATGTCGGGCTGGCTCATGAGGAGCTGGCAAAGCGCGACGCGTCTGCGCTCGCCACCAGAGAGCTTGCCGGCTTCCGCCTCGAAGGGCGGGAGGCAGAGCGCGGCGGCGGCCTGCTCGAGGTGGCTGTCGAGGTTCCAGGCGTCCTTATGGGCGATCTCTTCGTCCAGCTTGGCCATCTCTTCCGCGAGCTTCATGAGCTCGTCGTCGTCGGTGACCGTCCCCATGGCCTCTGCGACAGCGTTGTATCGGTCGGTCAGGCCCCGGATGGGGGCGACCGCTAGCTCGAGGTTCTCGGCGACAGTCTTAGAGTCGTCGAGCTCAGGCTCCTGTGAGAGGAAGCCGATGGTGATGCCTGCGATCGGCTTGGCGGTCCCTTCGAACTTCGTGTCGGCCCCCGCGATGATCTGGAGGAGGGTGCTCTTCCCCGCGCCGTTCCGCCCGATGACGCCGATCTTGGCGCCCTCGAGGAAGGAGAGGGTGATCCCCTTGAGGATCTCGTCCTGACCGTACGACTTCCGCAGGTCCTGCAGCTGGTAGATGATCTTGTCGCCCATAGCGTGGGAAGAATAGCGGCGCGGGGCCGCCTTGTCTCGTCCTCGTGGACGAGAGCTTGCATAGGGTCTCGGTTGCCCTGCTGCGTCCAGGAGGGGAGCCCTTTTCTGGGCTCGGGACGCTATCCTTTCGCTCCCAGAATCCCCGTCCGACCCAACTCATTCGACAAGCACTCTCATGGACTTCCTCAGCGAACTCGGCATCAAGGCATCAAATGGAGAGGTCAACGACCCCTCAGAGGTCGCGAACTCAGGCGCCTACTGCGGTGAGTGGCTTGAGACGAGCGGCTCCTTCCTCGAGAGCCGGAACCCCGCCACTGGCGAGGTGATCGCGTACGTCAAGCAGGCGACCTCTGCGGAGTACGAGCAGGTCATGGAGGCCGCGGTGGAGGCCTTCGACCGCTGGCGCTCTGTGCCAGCTCCTGCGCGAGGTGAGGTGGTTCGGAAGATCGGCAACGCGATCCGCGAGAAGAAGGACGCGCTCGGTCGACTGATCACGCTGGAGATGGGCAAGATCCTCCAGGAGGGTTGGGGCGAGGTTCAGGAGGCCATCGATATCGCTGACTTCGCCGTCGGGCAGTCGCGGATGCTCTACGGGCTCTCCATGCACTCAGAGCGTCCTGCTCACGCCATGCGCGAGCAGTGGCACCCGCTCGGCTCGGTGGGGATCATCACCGCGTTCAACTTCCCGATGGCGGTGTGGGCTTGGAACGCCGCGCTCGCCTATGTGTGCGGTGACGCGTGCGTCTGGAAGCCCTCCAGCTCGACCCCGCTCTGCGGGATCGGCTTGACGAATGTCGTCCGCCCCGTCCTGGAGGAGGAGGGCTTCGGCGCCTTGGCGAGCTTGTGCATCGGCTCCGGCCGGGAGGTCGGTCAGGCGATGCTTGAGGACAAGCGCATGCCGCTGATCTCCTTCACTGGTTCCACCGGCGTGGGCAGGCGCGTCGGGGCGACCGTCGCTGAGCGCTTCGGGCGCACCATCCTGGAGCTCGGGGGCAACAACGCCGTCGTCCTCATGGAGGACGCTGACCTCGACATCGCGATCCCGTCGATCGTCTTCGGGGCCGTGGGGACCGCGGGTCAGCGGTGCACGAGCACTCGCCGCGTCCTGGTCCACGAGTCCATCGCTGATGACGTCGAAGAGCGGCTCAAGAGCGCGTACGGGCAGGTGCAGATCGGCGACCCCTCAGAGGAGTCCACGCTCTGCGGGCCGCTGGTCGACGCCGGCGCCATCGAGGACATGGACAAGGCGATCGAGAGCGTCCAAGCGGAGGGGGGCGAGCTCATCTACGGAGGCGGCAAGGCGACCGGTGAAGGGCTGCCCGAAGGTGGTCACTATGTGACGCCTGCGATCGTTCGCGCTGAGAACCACTACGAGACGGTGCAGGAGGAGACCTTCGCGCCCGTCCTGTACATCATTCGCATTCGGGACCTAGATGACGCGATCGCCAAGCACAACGGCGTCCCGCAGGGGCTCTCTTCCTCGATGTTCACGATGAACATGCGCTATGCGGAGCAGTTCTTGTCTGCCACCGGGTCTGACTGCGGGATCGCCAACGTGAACATTGGGACCTCAGGAGCAGAGATTGGCGGCGCCTTCGGCGGCGAGAAGGAGACGGGTGGCGGCCGGGAGTCAGGCTCTGACTCCTGGAAGGCTTACATGCGCAGGCAGACCAACACGGTCAACTACTCCACCGAGCTCCCGCTAGCTCAGGGGATCCAGTTCGGCTGAGCCCTGCTCCTGACGGGCGGACTGGGCGCTCCATTGGAGGGCGTGTAGAGAGGTCTTTGGACCCAAGGGCGTTGATAGGGGCGGTCTCTCTTCAGCCAATCTAGGGCTCGAGTAGGAGCCCCCAATTTTCTGACTTCCTAGAATGGCAGGAGGTCTTAGGAGGCTTCAAATTAGGAAGTCCCAATCTTGTGCGTTTGGTGGGCTTGTTGATTCTGGGAAAAAATAGGAATGTGTAACTGAGGAGATGGCTTGCGATGGACCGATTTGCGGCGTCGCGAGTTTGAAAATTGCTAGCCAGCCTCTTTGTTCAGAGCT
>JAKVCE010000226.1 GCA_022447405.1 Planctomycetota bacterium
CACCGAGTGCCGTTCCCGAAGCTGGCTTGAGCTTGGTTGGCGCTGAAGATGTACAAGCCGTACTGGTTGGTGGGCATAGGGCCGGCATAGAGCGAGAGGTCGTTTTCGGAGATGCTCAAAGACCCGCCATAGCTAATGATGGCCGCGGCGCCCGTAGAGTTGCTCGAGCTGACGCAGTAGTTGCTGGCGCCGCTCCCGTCGCCGCCACCGACGACTTCATACAGGTTGCTCCGGTAGTAAAGAATGGAGCACCGCATTCGATTGATCTGCTCGGGAGTGAACTCCCACATGCAGATGTCGTCTGTGTAGTCCATGTAGTTGCGATGCGGGTCGCTGCTGCTGCAGCTGCTGGGGTTCCCCGGGCAACCATAGGTCGGGCTGGACTGCCTGTTGGTGTCGCAGATGGCGTCGCCTGTGGAGTAGCAATTGCTCGTCGTCCCACAGCCGTTGTCGAAGGTGTGCCAGAGCCCGAGATAGTGACCAACCTCATGTGTCGCAGTGCGTCCCTGGTTGTAGGGAGGGCCAACAGGGGCGTTGGCTCCGACAGAGGACCAGAGGAGGACCACACCGTCATAACCGTCGCCGGCGATAGCGGCGGGGAAGTCCCAGACATAGCCGAGGTACCCGCTGCAGCTGTTGGTGAAGATGTTGAGGTATCGATCCTGGTCCCATCCGAGGCTGGGCATGAAGTTGCCGCTGTCGTTGTACCAGGTGTTGTTGCTGGTCCGGGTGATCCCGCTGGTCGGGTTCCCGTTCGGGTCCACGGTCGCCAGCTTGAATTGAATCATGGAGTCGTTGCCGTTCGCCCCGTTAGAGCCTGAGAGCGCCCTGAAGTCCTCATTCAAGATCTCGATCTGCTCAAAGATGTTCTGATCTGTCACGTCACCTGTTCCGTTGTTGCGAGTGATGACGTGGAAGACGACGGGGATCTCCCAGACCTCGATGGGGTCATAGGCGGGGTCGGGGTTCGTCGAGCCGTACGCGCAGTCCGACGGGGGGAGGATCATGTCGTAGAAGGGGTTCGCCTCCGGAGCGCCGCAACGAAAGGGCACCTGGCCGGGGATCTGAGCAGAGGCGAGACCGGAGAGCGTGAACAGGGCAGAGGCAGCGAGGATGTGTCCGTTCTTCATAGGAATGAGGGCTCCTTCTTCCGAATTGAATCGTGCTGAACGTGGGTCGCGGGGTTGGACGCGCATGGGCGCACAGAGGTTCCGCGTACTCTCCAACCTATACCCAATGGGAGAATATCACGACCCATGTTTGGCGAGAGGTGCGACAAACACCCTCAACCGCCGCTGTGGGAGCGCTCCCACTCCTCGATCTCCGCGACAGTGCGAGGGCCCCTCGGGGGGGTGTCGTCCTCAAGATCATCTAAGAACCCCTCAGGGAGCTTCACCCGTTGCTGGCCGCCGCGCTTGGCTCGGCCCATCCTCAGCGCTCTCTTCGGGAAGGGCTCGGTCTCCGGGAGCGACCTGAGCAGGTTCCGCAACTCTTCTAATCGCTCTACGCGCGAGAGGTCGGCCCTCAACGCAGCTGCTCCGTGGAAGCCCTTCGTATACCAGCCCATCCATTTGCGCATCTGCTTCATCGCAGAGCCTTCACCAAAGAAGTCGGCCAAAGCGGCGGCGTGAAGCAGGGCGATCTCCACGACCTCCCCAAGCGCAGGAGGTCCGCCAGGCTCCCTCCCATCGAAGACGTCGGCGAGCTCCCGGAACAGCCACGGGCGGCCGAGGCAACCGCGCCCGACGATGACGCCGTCACAGTCCGTCTCTCTCATCATCCTCAGAGCGTCCCAGCACTCCCAGATGTCGCCGTTCCCTAGAACAGGGATGCCCACGGCGCTCTTGAGCTCTCCAATAGCGAACCAGCGCGCGGCGCCGCTGTAGAGCTCTGCGGCGGTGCGAGCGTGCAGGCCAATGGCGGAGACCCCCTCTTCCTCCGCGACCCTGCCAGCGTTCAAGTACGTGATGAGCTCATCATGAATTCCCATGCGCACCTTGATCGAGACCGGGACGTCTCCGGCGGAGCGCACAGCGGCCCGTACGATGCGAGCGAGGAACCGACGTTTGACGGGGACTGCGCTCCCGCCCCCGTGCCGAGTGACCTTTGCGACGGGGCAGCCGAAGTTCATGTCGATGTGATCCACGCCGTCGCCAACGAGGGAGGCGACCATCTCTCCAACGTCAACAGGGTCCGCGCCGTAGATCTGCACTGAACGAGGGGACTCCTCGGGCTGACTGCTAGCGAGGAGCCTCGTCATCCGGTTTCCGTGCAGGTAACCCCTCGCAGTGATCATCTCCGAGACAAAGAGCCCTGCGCCTAGCTCTCGGCATATGCGGCGATAGGGGTAGTTCGTAATCCCGGCCATCGGCGCGAGGACCACTGGGGGCCAGACCTTGAGTGGCCCAAGCCTGAACTCAGAGAACTCCCCGGGCTTGGCGACGGGGACGTCCATGTTCTCGTCTGAGGCGAAGCGGGGCTTGAGCTCGCTCAATCTCCTGCCCCCTCGCCGCCGTCGGCGCTGGAGGAGTCGGCACGAGGGAGACGATCCACGGGCAGCGGAACCCCCTTCCCGCCATGAAGGTCGGTGGAGATGGCGTGCTGGCGAACGACGGAGTTTCCGCGCGTTCGCTCCATCTTGTCGAGTCCCCCATCAGCTTGAAACAAGGCCACCAAGGGCCCCTCTCCCGTAAGGAGTGCGTGGATGCCGCTCTCCTTCACCTCGAACTCCCACCCCGCTACCGCCGGCTCAAGATCATCGAAGTAGAGGGCCTTTAACGGACCCACTGGGTGGTGATGCGCGACGACTAGGGCGGCAGTCACGCTGCCAGTGTCGACGACGCCGATGGGCTCAGGCGTGGATGAGTTGTCCAGGAAGAGCCCATCCACTCGGCGCTCAACCCTGAGCTGCCCGCCGACCCGAGCGCCGCGGATCGCGACGACGGAACCCTGAGACTCCAAGCTGAAGTCAAATGAATGCACCCGCCTCGCCTCTATGACCTGCTGAAACTCCACATGCGACTCCCCCTCGACGGCAGACGCCGGGATCACGATTCGCGAGCAGTAGGTCTTGAGCCCCCCCTCTCCGGCCACGATCGCGTAGCGCTCCATCCCGACACGCTGCCCATAGGCATCGGTCTGAACGAGGCCACTCAGGAGGATCTCTCCCTCAGGGAGTTCAAGCTCTGGCACAACGAGGTCTTGGGCAGCCTCGGCTCGACGCTCTGCCTGGCGCTCTAGGAGCCCTGCCACGGAGGCCTCAAGCTCCTCTTTGGAAGAGAGGGCTCCTCGAAGGAGCACCCACTCTGGCCGTCGAAGGGAGGAGATCTCAACTCGCGGGTCGCCGCTCACGACACACAGGTCGCCGAGTTTGCCGATTCCGATTGAGCCGCTCTTGTCGGAAAAGCCAAGGATCTCTGCGGCACCATACGTGGCGGCCCTCAGGACGGCCTCAGCTGGGATCCCAGCATCCACCCACAACTCAAGCTCGTCGTGCAGGCCGTCACCTGGGACAACCCAGGGGTTGGGAGCGCCGCTGCCAGGAAGCAGCCGTACGCCAGCCCCGAAGAGGTCGGCGAGGAGCTCGAGCTGACGGGAGAGGGCGAGCTGCCCGCGCGCGTAGTACCCGGGACCACCGAGCCTCTCCCGGGCGTCGAGCTCCCCCTTCCATTGCGAGGCGTAGTGGGGCCCCATCAACGCGAGGCTCTCGGCGGGTTCAGCGGGGATGCGGACCCTTGCGGCGACAGCGTTCAAGACGGGCATCACGAAGCGACCCTCAGCAGCTGCGACACTTACGCCATAGGCGAGGTCAGGGGCCTCATCAGAGACCCACCCGAAGCGGTCGTCAAGAAAAGCGTCCAGGCCAACGACGCCGTCTAAGCCGAGCTTATAGGAGTCCTCCAGGCTGACCCCTCTGGGAGCAGGGCCCCAAACCTTGAGCCCTGCTTGGCGTGCGACGCTCGCCGCCCCCATCAAGGCTTCAGGGGGAACGCCCGTGTGCGTGGAGATGAAATCGACCTGCAGATCGACTAAGCGGGCGAGCTTGGCCTCGGCCTCCTCAGCGGATCGCACGACGACTGCCTTGGTGGTGATCGGCGGCACCCCGTCTAGGACGGCGCCACAGATGAACAGGCGTGGGCCAGTCGCGTCAGCCCTCCCTCGGCGCGCCCTGGAGATGATGACGCGCCCCATGTCGTTGCCCATGTCACGAGCCAGGACAACGCCAGCCCGGGCGTACAAGTGATCATGCTCCCCGTCGTGGTGGATCATCCCGTCAATCAGGCCGGGGATGACGTGGAGCCCAGCGGCATCAACCACCTGGGCGCCATCAGGCCTCTCCAGCTCCGGGCCGAGCCCCGAGATCACTCCGTCCG
>JAKVCE010000227.1 GCA_022447405.1 Planctomycetota bacterium
CGTCCTGGCAGCGAGTCTGGAGGTCTCCCTTGAGGCGCGTGAGCGGGCGATCACCGAAGGCACAGCTGCTGCGAGGGCGACCTGGTTCGACCTCTTCACGGCTGGGGCCTTGCGGGCCTTCGCGGACTCGGGCTGCGAGTGGGTCGTCTTGGAGTGCGGCTTGGGCGGGAGGCTGGACTCCACGAACGCGGTGGAGGGCGACGTCTGCGTCTTGACCAATGTGGACCTCGAGCACACATCAGTCCTCGGAGACACCTTGAGGCAGATCACCTTGGAGAAGGCGGCGATCACGCCCGCGGACGGTGTGCTCGTCATCGGCCTGGAGGAGGATGACGGCGAGGTGTGCGCGACGGCCCGCGAGGTCGTCGCCGGGGTCGGCGGGCGGGCGCGCTTCTTGGAGGAGTGGCCGGCTCACTTCGACGAGCGCAACGAGGCGACAGCGCGCGCGGTCCTCCACGAGGTCGCGGCGGCGGGAGGGCCCGCTGGGGCGGCGGGCTTTGGGAGAGAGGTCCTTGACGCAGCGCGTCTAAAGGCTCGCTCAGAGCGCTTTTTGCTAGGGCAGCAGGAGGTGATCCTCGACGGCGGGCACGTGGCCTCGAGCGTCAGCGGCCTCTTGGGACAGCTGGAGGAGGGCTGCACCCGCACGGAGGCCGTCCTCGCGCTCGGGAGGGAGAAGGACGCCCGGGCAGTCCTAAAGGCCCTCGCCGGTCACGTCGATAGGCTCCATTGCACGACCTCCACGGAGGGGCCCCTCGCCACTGGTGAGGACCTCGCCCGGCAGGGTCAGGAGCTTGAGATCGACGCCCGGGACGCGGGCTCTCCGAGCGAGGCCCTCGAGGCCGCGCTGGGAGGCGGCGCGGAGCGGGTGCTGGTGCTCGGCTCCTTCTACCTCGCCGGCGAGCTCAGGCCGCTCTTGGTGGCGCGCGCCGAAGCCAGCGACGCATGCTCACCCTCGTCTCAGACCTCCTCCTCACCGACGCCTTCCTGATCAAGGGGAAGGTGCAGGACAAGTACACGCGCCTGAGCCAGGTCCTAGACGAGCACCGGAAGTTCTTCCTGAAGGTGAGCGACGCGACGCTCATCGACCTCAAGACCCGCGAGCGCATCCAGACCCCTCTCCTGCACGTCAACGTGGACGAGATCTTGCTCGCACATGAGCTCTTGGATGAGTCGGGTGATCAGTACCTCCGCGCGCTCAGTCAAGATGAAGAGCTGCACAAGGTGCGCGTCTTCTACACGGGCGAGCAGAACCTAGAGGTGTCAGGCAAGGTGCGCCCCGGCTGCTATGAGGCGACCGATCGCGCGACGCGGCGCTTCTTCGTCGTGCGCGAGCCAGAGCTCCGCGGGTTGAAGACGGAGGGGGACGAGGACCTCGGGCTGCTCGACGGCCTCTCCTACGCGATCTTGAACAAGCCGCGCCTGTCGTACCTCTACGACTTCAACTAGGCCCCTCTTTTGACCGCCGCTTGCCGCGGTGCATGAGCCCGGGTCCAATGGCTTCATGGCTGAGGCTGGAGACCCCACATCGCGCCAAGAGGCGGAAGATCTCTTCACGGCGCACATCGCGGAGCTCGACGAGGGCGGCGAAGAGCGGCTCGAGGAGCTCTGCGAGGAGCACCCCGCACACGCGGAGTCTTTGCGCGAGCTCTACGCTGAGTGGCGCAGCGTCGACGACCTCTTCCAAAAGGTGATCCCGGACCGAGGGACGATCACCGCAGACCTGGCTCCGCTCTTGGGGAGCATCGTCGCGGGGAGAGGTGAGGGCTCGTCCGCCGAGTCCTCGTCGAGCCAGGCAGCGCTCGAGGCGATCCGTGAGCGGCTCGCTTCAGAGGGGCGCTATGACGTACAGGATGAGTTCGCGCGCGGCGGGATGGGCGCGATCTTGAAGGTCTTCGACCGCAACATCCGCCGAGACATGGCGATGAAGGTCATGCTCGACCGCGGGCTCCCCGGTGACTCGAAGGAGTCCGCGCTCAACACCCGCGCCCTAGGCCGCTTCTTGGACGAGGCGCAGATCACAGGCCAGCTTGAGCACCCCGGGATCGTGCCGGTGCACGAGCTCGGCGTAGACGAGGACGGTCAGGTCTACTTCACGATGAAGCTCGTCCAGGGGGAGGAGCTTGGGGACAAGTACGACAAGGTCTTCACCGGTGATGAGGAGTGGAACACGACGCGGGTGCTCGGCGTGCTCTTGCGTGTCTGTGAGGCGATGGCCTTCGCCCACTCAAAAGGTGTGATCCACAGAGACCTCAAGCCGGCCAATGTGATGGTGGGGGAGTTCGGAGAGGTCTACGTCATGGACTGGGGGCTCGCGCGGATCCTCGGGAGGGAGGACTTCCACGGTGAAGAGCTCACACCTTCTACCTCTGATGCGCAGGTGGTCTCCGATCGGCTGGAGCAGCGGGACATCTCGCCCGGCTCCACGATGTTCACCATGGAGGGCGACGTGATGGGGACGCCCACCTATATGCCCCCAGAGCAGGCGCGCGGTGAGATCGAAGAGATGGACGAGCGCTCAGACGTCTACGCCATCGGGGCGATGATCTACCACCTCCTCTCTGGCCGCAGGCCTTACCAGGCAGACGGTGAGGGCCCCAACGCCTTCACGACCCTGATGCGTCTCCTCGACGGGCCACCCAAGCGGCTGCACGAGTTCGGGTTGGAGTTGGCTCCTGAGCTCGAGGCGATCTGCGAGAAGGCGATGAGCCGTGAGCGGGACGCTCGCTACGCGGACATGCGTGAGCTCGCCGACGACCTCCGGAGCTATCTCGAGGGTCGCGTCGTCGCCGCCTATCAGACCGGCGCGCTCGCGGAGCTGAAGATGTGGGTGCGGAGGAACCGCTCCCTCGCGAACTCCCTCGTCGCTGGGGTGCTCGTGCTCGTCGCAGGCGTGGTGACGAGCACGTACTACTGGAACGAGTCAGCAGAGCAGGCGGTTCGGGCTGAGGAGCAGGCTGAGAAGGCTGAGCTCGAGACCGCGAAGGTCCTCCGCTTGGGGGACGCCAGGGACCTGCAGACGCTATGGGATGACGCGAAGGTGCTTTGGCCTGCCCATCCCTCCAGGGTCAAAGAGATGCAGGCGTGGTTGTCGAGGGCAGAGGAGCTGCTCTCGCGCCTGCCGGAGCACCGCGAGGTCCTGAGAGACTTAGGTGAGAGCGCCCTGCCTCGGACCTCTGAAGAGGAAGAGAGTGACCGCGCCAACCACCCCCTGGCCTCTGACTTGGCGAACTACCAGGGAGCGATCGAGAAGATCGACGCTGGCATCCGTGCCTATGAGGAGGCGGGCGACGAGGAGACGGCGGACTTCTGGAGGGCGAAGCGAGAGGACTACCTCCCCGTCCTCCGCGAGCTGGAGGAGAAGGTCGGGCAGCGCATCACCTTCCGCTTCGAGGACTCGCAGAAGGAGTGGTGGCACGGCGCGCTCACGAACTTGATCCGCGGCCTCGAGTTCGTCGAGCGAGACGACATCTGGCTGGAGGATGAGGAGTTTGGCTATCAGTCGAGCCTCAAGGAGATGACGCGGCGGCTGGAGGCGGCGGAAGAGGTCGACGCGCTCTCCATCAGCGGCGCGGAGAATGAGGTGAGGTGGAGAGCGGCCATCCAATCGATCGCTGATGAGGCAGAGTGCCCGATGTATGCGGGGCTCTCGATCTCGCCGCAGCGCGGCCTGCTCCCGATCGGCCGGGATCCGCGCTCGGGGCTCTGGGAGTTCGCCTGCGTCCAGTCTGGCGAGGCGCCAGAGCGAGGCGAGGACGGCGCGCTCCTCATCACAGAGGAGAGCGCCATCGTGCTCGTGCTCCTCCCCAGTGGCAGCTTTTGGATGGGCGCGCAGTCAGAGGAGGAGGGGGGGAGGAACTACGACCCGGAGGCGAGCCCGAAGGAGCGCCCAGTGCACGAGGTCGAGCTGGAGCCCTACCTCCTCTCCAAGTACGAGGTCTCCCAGGCGCAGTGGAGGCGCATCACGTACACGAACGAGAGCCGGTACAAGGGTTCAAACAAGACGGTGATCCAGGATGCAGAGACGGAGGAGGTGTTGTGCACCTTCTCGACGCTTCACCCTGTCGAGTACGTCTCCTGGCTGGAGTCCTCATACGGCCTCTCCACGGTGGACTTAACGCTCCCGACTGAGGCGCAGTGGGAGTTCGCTGCAAGAGCAGGAACCGTGACACCTTGGTGGACCGGAACAGAGGCCGCCAGCCTGCAGGGGAAGGAGAATCTCTGTGATCAGTCAGCCATTTCTGTCGGAGAGCCCGGTTGGAATT
Source organism: Planctomycetota bacterium (assembly GCA_022447405.1). Lineage (GTDB taxonomy): Bacteria > Planctomycetota > UBA1135 > UBA1135 > JAKVCE01. Next base: position 4,263 of record JAKVCE010000227.1, read on the forward strand.
ACGAGGCATGGAATGACGGCTTTCCTGCACACGCACCGATTTCTTCATTCACGCCGAACCCGTGGGGCTTTCATCACATCCTCGGAA
>JAKVCE010000228.1 GCA_022447405.1 Planctomycetota bacterium
CGGGGCGATCCGCAGGTAGAGGTCCATTCCGAGTGCGTTGTGGTGAGTGATGAACGGCTTCGCGTTCGCGCCACCCATGATCGGATGAAGCGTCGGGGTCTCGACCTCCAGGTAGTCCTCATCTTCGAGGTAGCGGCGGATCACGCCGAGCACCTTGCTGCGCTTCTTGAAGACGTCCGAGACCTCAGGGCCAGCCCAGAGGTCGACATATCTGCGACGATAGCGCTGCTCGGTGTCGGTGAGTCCATGCCACTTCTCTGGCGGAGGCGCGACGGCCTTGGCCAAGAGGGTCACGTCCTTCGCCCACACGGTGGGCTCGCCTTTCTGCGTGTGCCCGAGCTCTCCGGTCACAGAGACGATGTCGCCGCCGTCGAAGTTCTTTCGGTTAGGCCACCACTCTTCGAGGCTGCCCCGCTGCCACCCGGTCTGGATCCTGCCGGTGCGATCCAAGACAGGGGCGAAGATGAGCTTTCCGAAGTCCCGCATGCCCAGGAGGCGCCCCGTGACGGTCACCTCTTGGCCCAGGAGCTCTCCGGGCTCCTCAGGTGTGCCGGCGCCAGCGGAGAGCTCCGATGACGGGGTCCCGAGGACTCCTCTCGCGGGGTAGGGGTCCACGCCCTGAGCTCGCATCTTTTCGAGCTTGGCGAGGCGGTCGGGGTGCGCGAGGTCACTCATGGGTCGAAGGATATCCGGGGGAGGCCCCTCGCCACAGGGTCTATCGGCGAGAGCCCCCAGGAAAAGTTCGCGGCCGCCCCGCTGTGTGTGCGTGGGCGGCCGCGTGTGTGGTGGAGGATAGGGGAGTCGAACCCCTGACCTCTACAATGCCATTGTAGCGCTCTACCAGCTGAGCTAATCCCCCGGGCGTGGTCGGGCTGGGCCCGCCTCGCGATCCAAGGGCGCAAACCTTGCCGGGCTCGGGCCGGGTAGTCAAGAGGGGAGTGTCTCGGCGCTGATTTCCTGGGCGGAGCCGCTATCCTCTTGGACCTGCCAGCCTCTCAGGCGGCATGGAGGAGACCCCTGTGAGCCAAACATACGAACCCCGCGAGATCGAGCAGCGCTGGCAGTCCAAGTGGGATGAGGAGCGGACCTTCCGCACGCCCAACCCAGGGGACGATGACTTTGACCCTTCACGGCCTAAGTTCTATGTGCTGGACATGTTCCCGTATCCGTCCGGCGCCGGGCTCCACGTCGGCCACCCGATCGGATATATCGGCAGCGACGTCGTCGCTCGGAGGGCGCGGATGCAGGGGCGCAATGTCCTACACCCGATGGGGTTTGACGCCTTTGGCCTGCCCGCTGAACAGTACGCGATTGAGACCGGCGTGCACCCCGGAGAGTTCACTCGCGACAACATCGACACCTACCGTCGCCAGCTGCAGATGCTCGGGCTCTCATATGACTGGGACCGAGAGCTCTCCACCTGTGACCCTAAGTACTATCGATGGACCCAGTGGATCTTCACGAGGCTCTTCGATCGCGGCCTCGCATATCAGGCTGAGGTCCCCGTCTGGTGGTGCGAGGCGCTGAAGACCGTCCTGGCCAACGAAGAGGTCATCAACGGGCGCAGTGAGCGCGGCGATCATCCGTGCGAGCGCAAGATGCTCAAGCAGTGGATGCTGAAGATCACCGCTTACGCTGACCGCCTCATCGATGACCTCGACGGGGTGGATTGGCCTGAGTCCGTCAAGACCATGCAACGCGAGTGGATCGGGCGATCCGAGGGTGCTGAGGTCGATTTCCGCTTGGAGTTGGACGGCGCCGACCCGCTGACCGTCTTCACCACCCGTCCCGACACGCTCCATGGGGCAACCTTTATGGTCTTAGCCCCAGAGCACCCTATGGTGCCGGAGCTTGTGACGGACGATCAACGGGGCGAGGTGGAAGGCTACGTCCAGGCGGCTCAGGTTAAGAGTGACCTCGAGCGTACCGACCTCGCAAAATCTAAGACCGGGGTGTTCACAGGCGCTTACGCATTGAACCCGCTCTTGGACGCCGAGGATCCCGCTGCGCGGGTCCCTATCTGGGTTGCCGACTATGTCCTCATGGGGTACGGCACCGGCGCCATCATGGCGGTCCCTGGGCATGACGAGCGTGACCACGAGTTCGCGTCCGCCTACGACATTCCCATTCGGCAGGTCGTCGCGCCGAGCGGATGCGAGGAGTCTTCGGACGCTTGCTTCACTGGAGACGGCGTCGCTATCAACAGCGGGGAGCTAGACGGCCTCGAGACCGCAGAGGCCAAGGCGGCCGCCATCCAGGCGCTCTCGGATAGAGGCACCGGCCGCCCCAAGGTCACTTATCGCTTACGCGACTGGCTCTTCAGCCGTCAGAGGTATTGGGGTGAGCCGTTCCCCGTAGTTCACACAGCGGATGGCGCCGTCCATCGTGTCCCTGACGAGGCGCTCCCCGTAGAGCTCCCCGAGGTTGATGACTATGCGCCCGCTGCTGATGGCTCCGCCCCTCTGGCTCGGGCGACAGATTGGCTCAACGCCCAGGCGCCTGACGGTACGGATGCACAGAGGGACACGGATACGATGCCTGGTTGGGCTGGCTCATGCTGGTACTACCTGCGCTTCATGGATCCTCACAACGATGTCGCCCCATTTGACGCAGAAGCTCAGAAGTATTGGGGCAACGTAGACCTCTACGTCGGCGGCGTAGAGCACGCCGTCTTGCACCTCCTCTACTCTCGCTTCTGGCACAAGGTCCTCTATGACGAGGGCATCGTCACTACCCCGGAGCCGTTTCAGAAGCTGTTCAATCAGGGGATGTTGACAGCCTTCGCGTACAAGGACTCGACGGGCCGGCTAGTTCCCACCGATCAGGTCGATGTGACGGATGATGTCGGCGTGAAGAGGGAGACCGGTGAGACCCTCGAGCAGGTCATCGCGAAGATGTCCAAGTCTCTTCGAAACGTCGTCAACCCTGACGAGGTCATTGAGGAGTATGGCTGCGACACGTTCCGCCTGTATGAGATGTTCATGGGCCCGCTCTCAGACAGCAAGCCCTGGAACCCGCGAGATGTCCCCGGCTGCAGGCGCTTCCTTGACCGCGTCTGGCGCCTATTTGTCGTCGAGGATGGCGCCGATCCGATCAAGCCTGCGCTGCTCCAAGACGGCGACGGGGGGTCGCAGACTGAGGAGCTCGAGCGACATCTCAACCGCGCGATCAAGCGCATCGATGACTCCTTCGGCCCCTTCAATTTCAATACAGGGATCGCAGCCTTGATGAGCTTCGTGAACGAGGCGACCAAGGCTCCCGACGCCCTGACTCGGTCCCAGGCGCAGCGCTTCGTGCTGGCCCTCAGCCCCTTCGCTCCGCACATAGCTGAGGAGCTGTGGGCTCGCCTTGGCGAAGGAGAGAGCGTCTCTCGTGCAGCTTGGCCGGTCGTGGATGAGCGGTACCTTGTGGATGAGGAGTATGAGCTCGTCGTCCAGATCCGAGGCAAGGTTCGAGGCAAGGCTATGGTCCCGAAGGGGGCAGACAATGCCGCCTTGGAAGAGTCTGCGCGTGAGGCGGTCGGCGAGCTCCTGGACGGCCAAGAGGTCGTCAAGGTGATCGTGGTGCCTGAGCGCTTGGTCAATTTCGTTGTCAAATAGAGGAGCATGATGGAAGTCGTTGGATCAGAGGAGCTGATGGAGCTTGCCAACGAGGTGGTTGCCGCCTCGCCTGCTCACGAGACGGAGGTCGTCTGGGACGTCAGCTGTGATCGCTTCGCGCGCATCGCCGCTTCTGGCCCAACGCAGAGTGCGGATCGGGTTGTGCCGAGGGTTCAAGTTCGAGTCCGAGTGGACAGGAGTGGCGGCCTGGGCGAGGCGAGCGCTGTCTCCGACACGATGGACCTCGGAGGCGCTAAGGCTGCGCTTGAGCGCGCCCTCAGCTTGGCTGGTCATGGGGCGGTGAGTGGCGAGCTTGTGCCGATGGGCGGCGCTGTCGACGTGGCTCCTTCCAGCGGAGACTCTTCTGTCCTCAGCGGAGGCTTCGACGTGATGGCGGGCTGGATCGAACGCGCTATCTCAAGCTGCGAGGGCGCCGGGCTCGCGCCCGCAGGGCTCGCTCAGCTCACGCACAGCAGCAGGGCGATCGTCAACTCAGCGGGGCGGGCAGTCTGTGGGTCCACGAGCCGCGCGGCGCTGTCTCTGACCGCCAGCGACCCCGCTGGGGGAGGCGCTGGATTCGGCGACGCGATCAGTCAAAGCGCAGGTGAGGTCAACGTGGACCGTGTCATCCAGAGGGCAGTCTCTAAAGGCGAGATGAACCGCTCTCCTGAGGGCATCGAGCCTGGCCGCTACACGGTCGTCTTGGAGCCAAACGCTGTCTCCC
>JAKVCE010000229.1 GCA_022447405.1 Planctomycetota bacterium
AAGTTGATTAATTTTGGCATTTTTGGAAATGTGGACAAAATTATCTGCATTTGTAACTGATTTTGAATTCAGAAACATTGCATTTGATTTATTGACATTTACACCTTTCGCAAGACTTGCGTGTTGCATCGCTCGCGCGGAGTCGAAGTCGATGGCGCCGGTCTTGACGTAGTCGTAGTAGTGACCGTTGACGGGGTTGTATGCGGGGACCTCGTACTCGACGTAGAAGCCATGCACGAGCCCGTTGCCAGAGTTCGGCTGGTCGTTCCAGTCTCCCGCGACGAACATCTCGAGGAAGTGCTCGTTGTTGGCGAAGTTGCTCGGCTCCAAGGGTGCCCAGTTTTCGAAGGAGAATGGCTCCCCTGTGATCCAAACGAAGCCGCCGTCTGGCTCGGAGTAGTTCGGGTCTCCGTGATCTTGGTAGCCGCCGATCCACGCGCGCTCACCGAAGGTGGATTGGATGAAGTCGTTCTCCTCTTGGGAGTTGATGGTGAGGAGGTGTCCTTGGACGCCCTGGTAGACGAGGCCCTCTGCAGCGGCCTTGGCGCTCGCCCAGTCGATGGGACCCGTCGCGATCCAGTCGTAGTAGTGGCCGGTCTCGGGGAGGAAGTCGGGGGCGTCTTCTGTGATCGTGAAGGTCCCTGCAGTGGTCGGGACAGAGCCGGGGAAGTTCCCGACCTGGATCATGTACTGGGAGCCGTCGATGACGCCGAAGGCGACGGTGGACTGGTATCCGCAGTCGTCCTCGCTGCAGTCGATCGCGGTCCCGAAGGAGGGGCAGCCGCTCCCGGGGTAGGCCGCGATCTTGGTGTCCTCAGTGGTCCCGCCACAGGTCGTGATGATCGCCATGCCTGAGAAGTCGGGCGTCCACTCGAACCAGACGTCTTGGTCTACCGCTGTGGAGGCGAAGGCGTAGCAGAGGCCCTCGCCTTGTCCCTCGAAGCCGGTGGTCGCGGTGGTGCAGTCGAAGCTGAAGGTCCCGGTCCCAGCGATGAGCTCCGGCGTCGTGCAGGAGTCGCTGCCTTGCAGAGCGAGGGAGGGGGAGGAGAGCGCCGCGAGCAGAGCGAGGGAGGAGAGGGTGCGTTTCATGGGGGCGTGTGGCTGGGGCCAGAGCAGGGACCATACGCAGGCTAGCACCAATGCCCCGATCTGAGTGTCTAGCAGGCTCCCCTTTGTAGCTGCGTGCCCATGGACGCCAAAAAAAGGGCTCGGCGTGCCGAGCGGCGCGCCGAGCCCGTGGACTCTGCCTCTCTCTTGAGAGGCGGGAGGATCAGGCCCCGAAGGTGAGCTCCAGGCCGTTGCTCAGGTTGAACTGAGAACCGCAGGCGCTCGTGTTGGGGTCGCGGTACCAGATCTGGAAGCGCTTCGTGTCTCCAGCCGCGGCGCCGCCGAGGGCGGCGATGTCGACAGAAGTCTGCGAGGTGCCGTTGCTGTCTGCGAAGCGGACCTGCAGGCGGATGACGCCGCCGCCAGCGCAGCGGAGGCCGTCGCCGAAGGGGTTGCCGTTGCCTGAGTTGATGGCGTTGTTGCCCTGGAAGTAGAGGCCAGGCTGGCTCGCGATGAGCTGCTCGCCGGTCAGGACGAAGTCAGCGGCGGAGATGCTGGCCGAGCCAGTCGAGCGAAGCTTCGCGCCGACGCCAGTGCCGTTCGCGCAGCCCTCGCCGTTGTTGCCGTGGTTCGCGCAGGGGCAGGGTGTGCCCGAGCCGTCGCCGTGACAGTAGACGATGCTGGCTGTGCCTTCGTACTCGACGAAGTAGCCGGTGATGAAGCCGCTGCCGCTGAGCTCTGCGTCGTTCCAGCCGCCGGTGGTGGTCAGCTCGACATAGTCCTCGTTGCCGTTGCCGTGGTTGGGCTCACCGGGGTTCCAGGGCTGGAAGAAGCCGAGGGGCTCGCCCGTGACCCAGAAGAAGCCGCCGCCGGGCTCGGAGTAGCTGGGGTCTGACGTGTCCTGGTAGGCGCCGATCCAACCCTGCTGGAGGATGTTCTGCGTGATGAAGATGTGCTCGCTCACTTCATTGACCGTCATGAGGTGACCGGCGAGGCCGTTGTGGGTGGAGGCCTGAGCGAGGAGACGCGCGGTGTCCCAGTCGATGGGCTGGCCGTGGTTGACCCAGTCGTAGTAGTGCCCGTTGTTCGGGTTCAGGATCGGGGCGTCCCCGATGAGGCTGAAGGTGCCAGCGTTGTTGGCAGAGGCCCCGGGGAAGTTCCCGATCTGGATCATGTACGTAGAGCCGTTGACCGCGGGGAACTCCAGCTTGGACTGATAAGCGCAGGCGTCGTCATTGCACGCGAGGGCCGTCCCGCCCGCGACGGGGGGGCAGGCGCCGCCGGGGTAGACGGCGAGCTTGGTGTCGTCTCCGGTGAGCGAGCAGGTCGTGAGGTTCACCGTGCCGTCCATGTCGGAGGTCCAGTCGAACCAGACGTCGTTGTCGACGGCGGAGGTGGCGAAGGCGTAGCAGAAGATCTCGCTCTGCCCTTCAAGACCGGTCGTGGCGAGGGTGTTGTCGTAAGGGAAGGTGCCTTGCCCTGCGATCGGGGTAGGCGTGCTGCAGTCGTCGCTACCTTGCGCGAAGGTGGGCGTGGCGATGCATGCGAGGACGAGCGATGCGCTGAGGAACTTCATGGATTTCTTCTCTGTCGGTTTGTGTGTGTGAGTGTCGACTCATAAAGAGGCTATCACCGAAGCGCAGAATCTGCCTTCGTGGTCGCTTTCTGTGGCCCCCTGGGACCTCTAGTGCTCGTTCTTGAGGTGCTCTCGCAGGAGGTCCGCGCCGAAGTCCTGGTCGAGGTCTCGCCACAGGGCGTGGGCGTGGTTGGGGTCGTTGCCGATGGCGGCGTACTCAAAGGAGATCTTCCCGCCGGCCACCCGGTAGTAGAAGAGGCCTGAGTCAGCGTCTCCAGTGTGAGCGAAGCGCTGGTAATCGTGCGGGAGCTCGCGCACGCGCGCGAGCTCGTCGCGCGCGGCAGCGGGGCTGAGGTTGCCGGTGTACTCGGCGATGAGGTCAAAGAGCATCGCCAGCTGCTCTTCGCTGAGCTCCGTCGCCACGACGCCCTCTGCTTCGAGCGCGTCGCTGCGTGCGGGGACCATGACGACATCGTTCGGGCGCTTGGTCGAGAGCTCGGCAGCGGCGCGCTGCCCCTCATCGAGGGAGTCGATCAGCGCGCGCGCCAAGTCCACCTCCGCGCCGAGGACGCGCAGGCCAGTGTGCGGTCCGCCCTTTACGACGGCGGGCGCGACCCCGAACATGAGCGGCGTCCCGCGGGAGCCGCCCGCGTCCACCGTGAAGTTGAGAGAGAGGTGGTGTCCCTCCAAGCTCCAGCCCCAAGGCCCTTCGCCTGGCTCACCGAAGACGGTGATGGCGTACTTGCCCGGGTCACGGTTGGCGTTCGGCTGGAGGACGTTCAGGACAGCCTCGAGGATCAGGACCCCCTCTGCCTTGAGGTAGCCGCCCGAGCTGAGCGCGCTCTGCATGAGCCCGGTCAGCTCGGCGCGTGCATCTGCTCCGAGCTCTCCGATCATGAGGCCCTTCCGATCTCCGGGGAGATACGTCCACGCGGTGCGCTCGGCGTCCGAGAGCTCGAAGGTACAGCGCTCGCGCTGCTCCTCGTCGAGCGCGGCGAGGAAGTCTCGGCCTGCTGCGTCCATCGCGACGGCGACGGGGTCGGGGCCCTTCATCGCGACGCAGCAAGCGAGGATGAAGATGGAAGAGATGGCGAGGCGCGGGTGCTTCATGTGGTCTGTGCTCCTTCGTGTGGACCGCTGCATGGTAGCGGCAGCGAGAGAGTCCTGTAGATTCTTCGACATGCTCAGCCTCCTAGCCTGTCTCTGCCTCGCCGCGCCGCAGACCGCCCCTGAGACACCCAATGTGGTCCTCATCCTCGTCGACGACCTCGGTTGGATGGACCTCTCCTGTCAGGGCTCAGAGGTCTACAGGACACCGAACATCGACCGCATCGCGAGCGAGGGCGCGCGCTTCACGCAGTTCTACGCAGCCGCTGCCGTGTGCTCTCCGACGCGGGCGGCCGTGCAGACGGGCCGTTACCCCGCTCGCGTAGGCGTCACGGACTGGATCCGCGCCCGCTTTCAAGGCGGCTCACAGCCCGAGGACGACAAGAACCCGAGCGGGCTCTATCACCCAGCGGGCAAACCCTTGGAGGTCTCTATGAGCCCGCTCTGGCTTGAGCTCCGGGAGACGACCATCGCCGAGTCCGTGAAGACGAGGCAGTACCGGACGGGCTACATCGGGAAGTGGCACCTCGGAATGGATGAGCGCTACCCGACGACCCAGGGATATGAGGTGAACCTCGGCGGCTGG
>JAKVCE010000023.1:0-2567 GCA_022447405.1 Planctomycetota bacterium
CCGAGGCTGAAGGCCTGGCTCGCGCCTCCAGAAGCACCGCCAGTCGAGGGACCGCGCAAGTTGACGCACACGTCAGCCGCGCTGAGCAGCTCGTGCGCGCGCTCCTCTTCGACCCAGCCAGTCATCACAGTGGACTCTTCCATGTCGAGGCGACGGAGCTCGCCTGCTAGGTCTAGCTCGCGCGGACGCTCCTCTCCGATGAGGAGGACCCGAGCCCTCACTCCGCGCTCCCGCGCGCGCGCAGCGCCGTCCAGGAGAGCGCTGATGCGCTTGTGGGGCTGCAGCGCCCCTAGGCTCGCGATGATGAAGTCATCCTTCCAAGCACGCGGCAGCTCTCTGCGAGCGCGCTCGAGATCGCGACCTTCCCAGCGCCGCTCGACGCCGTGAGGGATGACGCCGATCGGCGTCGCCTCGTTCCGGTCAGCGAGGATGAGCTCGCGCATGTGCTCAGAGTGTGGCAGGAAGGCGTCGGCACGACGGACAACGCCACGATTGAAGGGGAGGCGAAAGCGCGCCCCAGAGAGACCGCGCCCGTCTTCACCTACGAGCTGCGAAGAGCTGAGCGCCTCCGTCCTCCACTCCCCACCGTAGCGGAGGCCCATCTCTCGCAAGAAGACCCCAAGCTCCCGGGGGTCCCCGTTCTCAAGCTGCTCGGGGGTCTGGCTCCCGCCTCGCACAGCAAGGGTGAAGGTGGAGGGACCGTCGAGGTCGAGGTCGAGCTCTACCTCCTCGTCTGCTCTCGCGTCGATGCGAGCGAGGACGCGCGCTCCTCGTTGGAGCTCTAGCCTCCGCCCTGCGGGGACGAGCAGCGAGAGACGCAGCGCGTCCGCGCCTTCGCGCAAGAGGTGTAAGCCTGCGCTGCGTGAGGACCAGCGCCCGTGCTCTTCGAGCTCATGCCAGCCATAGGCGAGGGGGGACCCTCCCTCGACGGGCTCTGAGAGCTGGGGGACGCTCTGCTTGCGCGCCCAGCGCCAGGTCTTCGCTGCCCTGAGCCCACCCTCCGCGAGCGCAGCCCTCGCTCCGCGCCAGCCGCCCTTGGAGAGCTCCGGCGCGGCCGCGACCGCTTGGTCGAAGAGGACCCAGTCATGGAGCATCACGGTCCCGCCTAGGGCCGCGAGCATGGGTCGCATGAAGGCGTGGGCCCGCTCATTCCCGAGCTGGTAGAGGAGCTGCTGGTGCTCGCGGGGTCGGATCGAGGTGACCGGCTTGGTCCCCTCCATAGCTTCCGAGAGCCTGTCCTCCACGAAGAGCTCCACGTCCGCGCGCTCCCTCAAGTAGGGCAGCAGATGGCGGGTGTAGTCCCCGATCCCGGAGCGGACGCTAGCGGGGGTGGTGACGAGCGCGATGCGCAAGGCGCTCAAGCGGTGAGGATCTCTACGCCGTCTGGACCGAGGTACATCGAGTGCTCCGTCTGCGAGACCATCACACCCTCCTCCTCGACGAGCGGCGGGTAGCGCATGACAGACCCCTGCCTCGCCAAGCGCCCCAAGGTGTCCTCGAAGGCAGCCTCGTCGAGGTCCCTGAAGTAGCGTCGAGCGATCGGGAGCCCGCGCCAACCTTCGATCGCCTTCAGCACGTCTCGGTCCAGACCGCGCGCCCTGCGAGGAGGACGCACCATCATGAAGACCTCAGACTTGCCGCGCTCTCGGATGAAGCCGCGACCCGTCGAAGCGAAGGGCTCGATCGCGAAGACCATGCCCGCCTCGAAGCGCCCCGCGCCCGCCTCTCCATAGTTCGGGATCTGCGGCGCCGTGTGGACCTTCCAGCGCGCGAGGCCGTGGCCTGTGAGGTTCCGCACGGGCTCGAAGCCCGCGGCGGTGATCGTCCGCTCGATCACCCGGCCGACGTCGCGGACGGGGACGCCATCACCGACGGTCGCGATGGCAGCGCGCAGCGCGTCGGCAGAGGCCGTCACCAGCGGCGTCCAACGTCCGTCCTCTGAGAGATCGACGGTGCAGGCCGTGTCCGCGATGTACCCGTCCACGTGGACGCCCATGTCGACCTTGACGCAGTCACCCTCCTCGTACTGCAGCTCGTCCTCCGGCGCAGAGCAGTAGTGCGCCGCGACGTGGTTTCGACTGGACTGGGCCGGGAAGCCAGGGGCTGCGCCGCGCTCGTAGATCATCTCCTCGATCGTCTCGAGGACTTCGCGCACGCGCACGCCAGGGCGGATCGCGTCTCGCGCCCACTCGCGGCACTCGGAGGCGATGCGACCAGCCTTGCGCCAGCACTCGAGGGCGTGTGTGTCGGGGATCTTCACCATAGGGAGGGGAATTCTACGCTCACGATCGATTTGGGGTAGGGTGGAGGCCTGCCCATGGACTGGATCTTCACTTCAATAGCCGCCCTCGTCGGAGCGGCGGCCTTCGTGCTCTGGCGCGGCCGCTGCTGAGGCCAGTGATCCGAGGTCCCGGCGGGAGCTCAGCATGAAATGGATCATCATCCTCTCGAGTGCGGGAATCGCCGCCCTGTGCGTCTTCCTGCGCTGGTGCCCCCTCTGAAGCTAGGGCACGGGTCCGGTCTGGACCCCCTCTCATAGCCCCTCCAGGGCCGTTTTTGTCCCTCCC
>JAKVCE010000023.1:2577-14934 GCA_022447405.1 Planctomycetota bacterium
CCAGGGTAACTCTTCTGCCCCGAGAGCCGCTCCGCTCCCAGTCCCCGCTGCGGGAAGAGTCGGAAAAATCTGCCCCCTTGTGACCCCCGGCTAAACCCAGGGACCGGACTCGCCTGTCCTGACCCAAGGAAGGCTCTCAATCCCTGAGGCCTCGATTCCCGATGAAGGGGGGGCGAGGAGATCCCGCCTCCACACCAAACAACGACTCTTCCAATGATCCGTCTCGAAGTTGGCAAGCGCATCGGCGCCTATCGCATCACGGAGTTCATCGCTCGCGGTGGCTTCGCCCTTATCTACCTCGCGGAAGACGCCCAAGGCCGCAAGGTCGCCCTGAAGGTAGGCGACGTCGCTGGCGGCGGACGCTACGTCACCCGCTTCCTTGAGGTCACAGACAAGCGTCGTCCTGAAGGGATCAGCCCCGACGAGACCCCCGCTGAAGCGATCTTCTTCCGCCAAGACGGCGTGCGCATCGACTTCCTCGACGTCCACGAGATCGATGACATGCTCCGCACCGAGGGCAAGATCCTCGCCCAGGCCAAGAACCAGAACCTCATCAAGGTCATCGAGACCTTCGAGCACGAGGGTCGCCCGGTCGTCGCGATGGAGTACGCCCGCGGCAAGACGCTGCGCGAGAAGGTCCGCGCCCTCGAGGGCATCCGCCTCAACTGGTTCCTGACCATCGTGCGCTCCCTGAAGCGCCTCAAGAAGAACGGCCAGCTCGACTACCACGGTGACCTCAAGCCCGAGAACATCGTCATCAAGCCCTCTGGCTCCGTGGTCATGATCGACCCCGCCCTTCGTGCAGACGAGCGCGGCATCATCACCTCCACCCCCCACTACAACCCGCTCCTCTATCGCGACAGCAAGGCCGACGTGATGGGGATCGGGATCATGCTCTATGAGATCCTCACCGGCGTCCTCCCCTTCGACGAGGTGCCGTGGAAGTTCGCCGGCCGCGAGCAAGGCGGAGAGATCGAGCGCCTCTCGCTCTCCTACTTCCTCTCCTACGCGCCGCCGAAGGACCTCAACCCGAACACGCCCGAGCCGCTCTCGCGTCTGATCTACCGCTGCCTGGTCGATCAGGAGTACGGCCTCGACGAGCTCGAGTCAGACCTCGTCACCTTCCTCCGCAAAGAGTAGCTTCGGCTCACCCGAACACAGGAGCCCGTGGTTCAACCGAGCCGCGGGCTCTTCTCTTTTACCTCAACCCGCGCGGCCCGCGTCGATCCGCGCCTGCGCGAGCTGCAGGGCTGCCTTGTTGGTCGGAATCCCCTCCTCTCGAGAGATCTCGAAGACCCGCTTGAGGTTGCCGTAGATGCGCCCGATCCACTCGAGCGCCACGGCCTCGTCATAGCCACCCTCAGTCATCTCCACGCCGACGTTGATGATCCCGCCAGCGTTGATGACGTAATCAGGCGCGTAGACGATGCCACGGTTCATGAGGTCGACGGCGTGCCGCGGTTCGAGGAGCTGGTTGTTGGCGCATCCCGCCACGGCCTTGGAGCGCAGGCGCGGGATGGTCTCGTCGTTCAGCCCGGCGCCTCGCGCACAGGGGCAGTAGATGTCGCTCTCCACGGCGAGGTGCTCGAGCTCAGGCACGGACTCGAAGCCGTGCTCATCGCACATCTCCTCGACCCGCTGCTCGTTGATGTCGCAGATCGTGACGCGCGCGCCGGCCTCCTTCAGGAGGATCGCGAGGCGACCGCCGACCGCGCCCACGCCCTGGATGAGGACGTGCTGACCTTCGAGAGACTCTTCCCCGTACTCCTCAACGACGGCGCGCAAGCCGATGAGGCAGCCGTGAGCCGTGTACGGGCTCGGGTTGCCCGAGCTCCCCTTCTCGACGGAGAGGCCTGTCACCCAGCGGCTCTCTTCACGGACGTACTCGAGATCTGAGATCCCGATGTTCATGTCCTCGGCGGTGATGTACTTGCCATCAAGCGCCTCGAGGAAGCGCCCCATGGCGCGGAAGAGCGCGGGGCTCTTGTCCTTGCGCGGGTCGCCGATGATGACGGACTTGCCTCCTCCGAGGCCCGTCTCTGCGACAGCGGACTTGTAAGTCATCCCCTTCGAGAGGCGCAGGACGTCGAAGAGCGCCTCGTCTTCAGAGGTGTAGGGCCACATGCGCATCCCGCCGAGGGCGGGACCGAGGGTCGTGTCGTGGACCGCGATGAGGGCGTGGAGGCCGGACTCCTCGTCACGGCACCTTGCGACGCGCTCATAGCCGTCGACTTGAATATCAGTGATCTCCATGGGCGATGTGAGGTCTTGTGGAGCTCAGACTCCCAGCGAGGGAGCCGGAACAGGCCCATGGTAGCGGAAAAGCGGGAAGCTGTCCCTCTGGCTCCGGCCTCGAACAGGCCAGCGATCGAACCTGCGCTCTCAGTCCTCTTTCTCGGAGACCTTCTTCTTACTGGCCTTCTTCTTGGCCTTCTTCTTGGCGGCCTTCTTCTTGGCTTTCTTCTTAGCCTTCTTCTTCCGCGGCCCCTTGGCCTCACGGATCCGGATGAGCTCGATGGCCCTGTCGAGGCTGACCGTGTCAGGGTCGTCTCCCTTAGGGACAGAGGCGTTGGTGGTTCCGTCGGTCACGTAGGGCCCGTAGCGCCCCTCTTGCAGCTTCACCTCAGCGCCGGTGGAGGGATCCTCCCCGAGCTCCTTCAAGACCGTCGCGCTCCTGCGGCCACGCTTGCTCGGCTCCGCGAGCTTCGCGAGGGCCTGCTCCACGTCGTAAGACCAGATCTCCTCAGGCTCAGCGAGGCTGCGCGTGTCCTTGGCCCTGCGGATGTAGGGACCGTAGCGGCCGTAGTCCGCCGTGATGTCCTCCCCGTCAGGATCCTGACCGATGACCCGCGGCAGACGCAGCATCTTCAAGGCGTCGTCAACCGTCACGGTCTCGATGTCCATCCCAGGGAGGAGGGACTTCATCTTCGGCTTGGGGTCGTCGTCGTTCTCGCCGAGCTGGAAGTAGGGCCCGAAGCGCCCGGTCTTCGCGTAGACGCGCATGCCCGTCTCTTCATCCACGCCGAGGTCCGAGGGACCTGATCCTTTGCGGATGAGCTCCTTCGCGCGATCGAGGTCCAGCTCGTCCGGCGGGGTCCCATCAGGGATGGTCACGCGGACGCGCTTCTCTGTGTCTTCGTCATCCCCCACCTCGAGGTAGGGGCCGTAGCGACCGACCCGGATGTTGATCATGTTGCCGTCGTCATCTTCCCCCACCGGCAGCGTGTTCACGGCCCGCGCGTCGATCTCTGCGCCGAGGAGCCCGGTCAAGCCAGCCCCCGTGGGCGTGGTCGCCTTGTCGTCACCGAAGTAGAAGTTCCGCAAGTACTCGAGAGACTCGCGCTCGCCGCGCGAGATCTTGTCGAGGTCCTCCTCCATGCCAGCGGTGAACTCGTAGTCGACGAGCTGCTCGAAGTGCTGGCTCATGAGCTTCGTCACGCTGAACGCGATGAAGGTCGGCACGAGCGCGGTCCCGTTCTTCTCGACGTAGCCTCGGTACTGGATCGTGTCGATGATCGAGGCGTAGGTAGAGGGTCGCCCGATCCCGCGCGCCTCGAGCTCCTTCACGAGCGAGGCCTCCGTGTAGCGCGCCGGCGGCTGCGTGGTGTGCCCCTTCGGCTCGACCTTCGCGAGCTCCACACCTTGGCCCTCCTCGAGGGGGGGCAGGAGGGTCTCTTGGTCAGCGAGCTGGGCGTCCGGGTCATCAGCGCCCTCGACGTAGGCGCGCAGGTAGCCGGGAAACTCGATCGTCTTGCCGCTGGCGCGGAAGACGCAGGGGCCACCAGCGAGCTCAAGGCTCGTGCGGAAGCCGCGGGAGTTCTCCATCTGGCACGCCATCGTGCGCTTCCAGATGAGCTCGTAGACCTTGCGCTCTCGGTCCCCCAGCGCCTTCGGGAGATCTTCCGGCTTGGTGAAGTCCGAGGAGGGACGGATGGCCTCGTGCGCCTCCTGGGCGTTCGCGACCTTGGTCTGATAGACGCGGGGCTCGTCAGGCAGGTACTCCGCCCCGTACAGGCGCTCGATCTCCTCACGGGAGCGCTGCACCGCCTCAGCGGAGAGCGTGGTCGAGTCGGTCCGCATGTAGGTGATGAGGCCGTTCTGATAGAGCGCCTGCGCCGCCTGCATGGTCGCGCGCGCTGAGAGCCGCAGCTTGCGGTTGGACTCTTGCTGGAGGGTCGACGTGGTGAAGGGCGGCGCGGGCTTTCCAGTGAAGGGCTTCTGCTCAACGGACTGGACGGAGAAGCGCTCCTCAGCGAGAGACTTCGCGAGCTCGTTCGCGCGCGCCTCGTCGATGTGGGCGACCTCTTTGTTGGTGAGGACGCCCGTGTCCGCGTCGAAGTCTTTGCCGCGCGCGATGCGCTTACCGTCCACGGTCGAGAGCACCGCCTCGAACTCCGGACCCGTCTCACCCTTGAAGGCCCCGGTGAGGTCCCAGAACTCCGAGCGCACGAACTTCATCCGCTCGCGCTCCCTGTCGACGATGAGGCGCGTCGTCACGGACTGGACGCGGCCAGCAGAGAGCTTCGGCCCGACGTTCCGCCAGAGCACCGGCGAGACGCTGTAGCCATAGAGCCTGTCGAGGATCCGGCGCGTCTCTTGAGCGCTCACGAGGCTGTCATCGATGTCGCGCGGAGAATCCAACGCCTCTTGGATCGCGCTCTTTGTGATCTCGTGGAACACCAGCCTCTTCGTAGGCACCTTCGGCTGGAGCAGCTCCAAGAGATGCCAGCTGATCGCCTCTCCTTCGCGGTCTTCATCTGTCGCGAGGTAGAGGGTCTCGCAGTCAGCCAAGAGCTCCTTCAGCTTCTTGACCTGCTTCTTCGAGTCCTTCGGCACCACGTAGAGCGGGGAGAAGTCCTCCTCCACGTTCACGCCGAGCCTCGACCACTCCTCCTTCTTGAACTTTGCGGGGATCTCCTCCGCCTTGGCTGGCAAGTCACGGATGTGACCGACGCTCGCCTCCACGATGTGGCCAGCAGGGAGGTACTGCTTGATGGTCTTGGCCTTGGTGGGCGACTCAACGATGACGAGGGACTTGCTCATGTTCTATGGGGTGCGCTGCTCGGTCTTGGGGCCTGTCGCCCCGTTCCATCGGCTGAAGAGGGCGGTCTTTCTCCTCTCCGTCGCGGAAACATAGGGGCAAGCGCGCATCCGTCAAGTCAGCCCCCACCGATCACGCGCGCGTGAGGGGGGGGCCTATACCGCACTCAAGTCCTTTCTGTGCAAGGGCTTGGGGTCCCCCGAAAAAAAATCTCTGGAGGGGGCCTCTTCAGGCGCTCTTCGGGGGGGCGAGGACCTCGACCACGCCCGAGTCGCTCACCCGCGCCTCATGGACGGGGACGCACTCCTCGAGGCCGTCTCCGCTCGCCCCTGTGGTGAGGTCAAAGTGCCATCCGTGGAACGGGCATGTCACCTCGCCACGGGAGATCACGCCGTCTCCTAAGAGCGCGCCCTGGTGCGGGCAGACCCCGCCGAGGACGCGCACCTCGCCCTCGTGCAGGAAGACAGCGAGCTGCTCCCCGGCGAGCTCGAGCGCGCGGCCTGTGCCGTCTGTCGGGAGCTCATCCAAGGCGATGAGCTCCACCCACTCGTGCTCGGCCTGAGTCATGGCTTGAGTCTAGTCGCCAGAGGGGGCTCGATGAAGGGGCGCGCGAGGCGCTCTCCGGGGATGAGCTTGGCCTCGCCCCTGAGCCCGGGCACAATCGAGGCGCTGGGAGTCAAGGGAGCAGGGAATGAGCCAAAAAGAAGAGACCGGTAGAGAGCAGGTGGAGGCGCCGTGGACGCTCGATTCCAGCGCTCCCGTCTTCGCCGCCATCTGGTCTACGGGACCGGACCCCACGACCGACGGTGCGCTCAGGCTCCAAGCCATGCGGCGCAATGCGGACGGGACCTGGGAGCGCTTCGACCGCTACGCCGACCCCTTCCCGGATCGCTCGAGCTCGCTCTCCGCGGCAGGCCGCCGCGCCATCCGTGAGTTCGGCGTACGCACGGAGGACCTCGAGGGACAGCCGCCCGCTTCAGAGCTCATGTCAGCCTTCCTCGAGTTCATCGCAGAGGACACGGTCGTCGTCGCGGACCGCGCCGATTTTGAGGCCTGGGCTGCGCACCTCTCCGGTGACCCGGACTGCTCGCTCAAAGTCGTAGGGATCTCTGACACCGCTGCGCTGCTCTTGCCCGGCCGCCTCGCGAACCGACGCGCCGAGCTCGTGCACGACCTCCTCCCGCCCCAAGCGGGAGAGCGCGCCTCCGCCCGGGCTGTCCTCCCTGAAGACGTCCAAGCAGCCCTCGTCGAGCTCTTGCGCCGCTACTTCGCGTGCGCAGAGGGCGTCTTGGCGATCGCCGCCCATGGCTACGCCCGCGCCTGGGCCAAGCTCGCGGCGAGCGATCCCGAGGCAGCGCAGTGCCTCGCCCGCACCCTGAGCCTCGTCGAGCGGCCGAGCCTGTACGCAGAGAGCGCGGCGGGCGACCTGCCCCTCGGAGAGGACTTGCCCTCAGGCGCCTTGAGCCGCGCCCTCTCGCTAGACATCGACTGGGATGACCTCGCCCACATGCTCGAGCCCCGCTGGGCTGCTGAGGGCGACGCCTGGATGAAGCACAAGCCGCTCCCGCCGAAGCCCCTGGGCGAGCTCCCCGTCCCACCTGAGGACATGGAGCGCATCGACGACATCTTCCAGGTCCACCTCTCAGCGATCTTCGGTGTCGAGCCAGACGAGGGCTACCGGCCAGCGCAGCACGAGGTCGCGCGGCAGGTCGCCAGCACCCTCGGGGTGGAGCGCGGTGAAGAGGGCGGGCCGGCCGAGCTCCTCCTCGTCCACGCACCCACGGGGACAGGCAAGACCATCGCCTACCTCGTCCCGCTCCTCTTGTGGTCCGAGCGCCACGCGATGCGCGCAGCGGTCGCGACCTACACCCGCGCCCTCCAAGAGCAGGCCTTCGACTCCGACGTCCCGCGCGCCCTCGCCGCGCTGCGCCGCAGCGGCATCGAGGCTGACCTCCGCGTGGCGCTCCTCAAGGGTCGAGAGAACTATGTCTGCTGGCGCTCCGCCCGACTGCAGAGCCCCTCCGAAGACGCGGACGGCGAAGAGTGGCTCGCGTGGACGCGCTTCCTGCTCTTCTCGGCGGTGGACAACGAGGGCGACCTCGACCGCCTCCCGCAGACAGCCCCCTTGCCCATCTCGCGCAAGCGGGAGTGGCGGAGAGCAGACCGCTCCTTGCGCGATCGGGCCCGCGCGCGCTCTGGCTGCTGCCGCTTCAAGGAGGACCGCCGCACCTGCGCGTCGCACGTCGCCCGCACCCGCGCTGAGCGCAGCCACGTCGTGATCACCAACCAGGCCTTCGCCCTCACGAACCCCAACTTCGCCGCCCACCTCGTCTTTGATGAGTGCGAGCACCTCCACGACCAAGCCGACTCTGTCTTTGGCCACGGGGTCACCCTGCGCGGGCTCGAGCGCCTCTTCGAGCGCCTCTCCAGCGCGAGCGGCAGCCGCGGCGTCTTCGACCGCGCAGCGCGGATGGCGCGGGCGGGCTCCAAGGCCCGCAAGACAGCGGCCCAAGGCGTCGGTGAGGTCGCCGACGCGCGCGCGCTCCTCTTGCTGCTCACCCGCGCCGTCCAGACCTTCTTGGAGTGGAAGACCGAAGCAGAGCGTGAGCGGGAAGAGCGCGACTGCCACTCCCTGATGCGGGAGTTTGTAAACGACGGCGACGCGGCGGGTCTCATCAGGGCGCGCGACGGGATGAACAACGGGCTCTCTGCGATCGAGAGCACCATCTGCGAGCTCTCTGAGCACCTCGACGGAGTCGCCGGAGCCAAGTCCGCGCGCCTGCGCCGCAGGCTGGACCTCTTGCGGGTGGACATCGTCGACGTCCGCGGCGCGGTCGCGGCCTGGATCCCCACGACAGACGGGACCCCCAACTTCCACGACGCGCGCTTCTATGACGCGGCGGAGGCCAGCAACGGCGACGTCGAGCTCGCCGCGCGCGTGCTGCTCCCGAACGAGCTCCTCGGCGCGCAGTACTACCCCAGCCTCGCCACCGCTGTCTTCGTCTCTGCCACCACTTGGCTGAAGGGCGGCTTCGACTGCGCGCGCTACTACCTCGGCCTCGACCACGCGGAGTCCACCTCTGACGAGGAGACGAGCGCGCCGCTCGCCCGCGTCCACACGCACCGCTCTCCTGAGGCCTTCGACTACGAGCGCGTCCTCGTCTGCGCCCCCAAGGACGTCCCGAACCCGCGAGACCTCGCGGCGCACCTCTCCCACGTCCGCCGCTACATCGCCTACCTCGGCGAGCGCACCCGCGGCAGGATCCTCGCGCTCTTCACCAACGCTGAGCACGTGCGGAAGGTGGGCGCGGAGCTCGAGGGCTTCTTCCGCGCTCGCGCCATCCCGCTCTGGTACCAGGGGATGGAGGGCGTCGGGAAGGAGGAGCTCTCCGAGCTCTTCCGTCGCACCACGGACTCTGTGCTCCTAGGCGTGGACACCTTCTGGTACGGCGCAGACTTCCCCGGTGAGACCCTCGAGCACCTCGTCATCACGAAGCTCCCCTTCGGAGTCCCGGACCGCTACCACCACGCCCAGTGCGCCGCGCTCTCTCAAGGCGAGCAGTGGAAGAGGATCTATCTGCCGCGCGCGCTCTCCAAGTTCCGCCAAGGCTTCGGTCGCCTGATGCGTCGCGAGAGTGACCGCGGCGTGGTCCACATCCTCGACCCGCGCATCCTCAACCCTCGTCAGCGGATCTTCCAGAAGGAGCTCCCGATCCACAACGAGTTCACCGACGCTGACCCCGACGGCCTCGCGCGCTTCATCCGCGCAGACACGGACCGCTGCCTGCGCGAGAGCCTCGCCCACATGGAGCTCTTGGCGGACGTCGAGCGCCGCGGCCAGGGCCTCTCCTTCTCAGAATTCCAGCCCGTCGCCGAAGAGCCGAGCGACCTGATCGTCCCCTTCCAAGCTGAGCTCTCTCCCTCTGACGACGACTCCGCGTCCTGGTCGGAGGAGGTCCTGCCCTGGGCGCACGAGGAGCCCAACTCATGAGCGTTGAGGCCTGGGTCGAGGTGCGCGCGCTCGTGCCGCGCGGCTGGGAGGAGCTGGTCGCAGGGATCCTGAGCGACGCCGGCTGCCAAGGGGCGCGGGAGGGCTCGAGCGCGCCGAACCCCGCGCCGCTCCCCGAGGGCATGTCGCTGGTGCGCTCTCACTATTCGGCTCGGGCTGACTCAGCAGAGCGGCGCGAGGAGCTCGAAGCAAAGGCCGCCGCCTTGGGAGAGATCGATGAGGAGCTCCAGCGCGTCGAGCTCTCCTTCCGCGAGCTCCCGCCTGAGGACTACGCGAAGAGCTGGAAGAAGGTCTGGCGCCCGTTCCGCTGCGGCAAGCTGGCCGTCGTCGCGCCTTGGACCGAGGCCGCGCTGCGGCCTGGTGACGTGCGCATGGAGCTCGAGCCCGGCGGCGTCTTCGGCACGGGGCGGCACGCCACGACCCGCATGATCCTCTCCTCCCTCCAGGAGCGCCTGAGGGGCGGCGAGCGCGTCCTCGACTGCGGCTCAGGGACTGGGATCCTCGCGGTCGCAGCGCGCCTCTTCGGCGCCAGAGAGGCCGCTGGCTTCGACATCGACGAGGGCTCGGCTGCGGTCGCGACCGACCTCGCGGAGCGGAACGGTGTGGGCGCGGGAGTGACCTTCCTCGAAGGCGACTTCAGCTGCCTGAGCGAGCTCTCCCCTCCCTACGAGGTCGTCCTGGCCAACCTCTACTCGGACCTCCTCATCTCCCATGCCGAGGAGCTCGAGGCAGCCCTCGCCCCAGGCGGCTGGCTGTGCGTCTCAGGCCTGAACGCGAGCCGCGAGGAGGCCGTCACGGAGGCCATGAGGGGTGTGGGGCTCAGCGTCACCGACCGCCGCGCCCGCGGGGTCTGGCGCTGCCTCATCCTGGAGCGTCGCTGAACCGGCGGCCTCGGCGGGGTACTCTTCCCCTGCCTTGAAAGCCCTCTTCCTCTCTCAGCGGGTCCCCTTCCCGCCCGATCGCGGTGACAAGATCACCTCTTGGCACATGGTGGAGCGTCTCTCGCGCAGCCACGAGGTCACGATCGTCGCCTTCAGCCACGACCAGGCGGACCAGGACGGCGCGGAGGCGCTGCGCGCCAAGGGCTTCGAGGTCGTGACCATCGAACATGACGAGCGCGCGAAGAAGCTCGCCGCGCTCCCGCTCCTCTTGGGCAAGGAGCCCCTGACCCTTGGCGTCTACGGCTCGAAGGAGCTCCAGGCAGAGGTGGACCGGCGCGTCCCGGAGACAGACTTCGCCGTCGCCTTCTCCTCATCGATGGGCGCCTTCCTGCTCCCCCACCCCGGACTCCCGAAGCTCGTCTTCATGGGCGAGCTCGACAGCGACAAGTGGCGGCAGTACTCGGAGGTGAAGCCCTTCCCCATGAGCTGGGTGTACAAGCGCGAGGCGCGCACGCTCTTCGCCTTCGAGAAGGAGCTCGCCGCTGCCTCCGAGGAGACCGTCCTCGTCACGCCGCTCGAGCAGAAAATCTTCGAGCGCGAGATCCCTGGCCCGGCCAACTGCGTGATCCGCAACGGCGTCGACCTCGAGCACTTCCACCCCGCGCCTGATCGCGCCGAGCCCGGCCACCTCGTCTTCACCGGCGTCATGGACTACTTCCCCAACTCCGAGGGCTGCGAGTGGTTCGTGAAGGAGGTGCTGCCCCTCATCCACCAGCGCCACCCCGACGCGCGCCTCTCCATCGTGGGCGCGCGCCCCACCCCGGAGGTGGAGGCCCTCGCGTCCTCCCCCCACGTGACGGTCACAGGCCGCGTGGACTCCACGGCGGAGTGGCTGCAGCGCGCTGCGGTCGCCGTCTGCCCCCTGCACATCGCCCGCGGCGTCCAGAACAAGGTCTTGGAGGCGATGGCCTGCGGCCTCGGCGTCGTCGCCACCACGCCCGCCTCCCAGGGGATCGAGGCCGTCTCCGGAGATCACTTCCTCCTCGCCGACGAGGCCACCACTTTTGCCACTGAGGTCGCTAACCTGCTCGACTCCCCCGAGCGCGCCAGCGAGCTCGGACAGGCTGCGCGACAGCTCATGGAGGCGACGCGCTCTTGGGAGACGAACTACGAGGAGCTGGACCGCGCCATCGAGCGCATCACGAGAGACAAGAGATGACGAACCCCGCAGCAGAAGTCTTCGACCAGTGGGCCCGCGAGGGCAAGGACGCTGGCATGGAGAAGGGACACTCCGACGTCGTGGCCCAGGTCATGGAGACCATGGAGGTCAGGCCTGGTGACCAGATCTTGGACCTGGGCTGCGGCAACGGCTGGGCGACCCGCCTCTTGGCCCAGAAGGCGCCTGGCGCGCAAGCCATCGGCGTCGACGCCTCCGCAGAGATGATCGCGAAGGCCGAGGAGCTGCACTCCTTCACGATCCGCGCACGCTACGAGCGGAGCGTGTTCGAGGAGCTCGACTTCCCCGACGGCAAGTTCCATCGCGTCTTCAGCATGGAGGCCCTCTATTACTCTGCCAACCCCGCGAAGGTCATCGCAGAGATGCATCGTCTCCTCTCTGAAGGTGGCACCGCCGACATCGTCATCGACTGCTACGAGGAGCGCGCCGCGACCCACCACTGGGGAGGCTCTCTGGGCCTCACCCTGCAGGTCCTCTCCGAGTCCACCTGGGCCCAGCTCTTCACGGACGCTGGCTTCTCCGAGGTGAAGACGAGCCGCGTCGTCGACACCCGCGGCCCCGGTGATGAGGCCGACTTCACGCCCAGCGACACCTACCCCGACTTCGCAGCCAGGTCAGCCTTCTTCGAAGAGGGCTCCCTCTGGATCCACGCCGTGCGCTGAGCGCTCAAGAGAGCCAGCCGTCGTAGAGCTCTGGCCTGCGGTCGCGCAGGAAGAGGGTCCGGGCGTGCGACGCCTCGACCTCTTCATAGTCGAGGTCGCAGAAGAGGATGTGGTCCTCTCCGCCTGGCGCGCGGGCGATGACGCGGCCGTCTGGGGCGCAGACGAAGGACTCTCCTGCGAAGGTCAGACACTCTTCTGCGCCGACGCGGTTCGCGAGGGCCGTGAAGTAGCCGTTCTGGAAGGAGGCGACGGAGAGCTCCGCCTCGTAGAGGCCCTCGGGCCACTCGCCCACAGCGCCCGCCTGCGGCACGCAGACGAGCTGTGCACCCGCCAGCGCGAGGGCGCGCATCACCTCGGGGTAGTGCCGGTCGTAGCAAATGGCGACGCCCACGCGGCCTGCTGCGGTCTCGTAGACCGGCAGGCCGAGATCGCCGGGCTCGTAGTAGCCCTGCTCATGGAAGCAGGCGTACTCCGTGATGTGGATCATGCGCGTCTTGCCGAGGAGGCTCCCGTCCGCGTCGATGACG
>JAKVCE010000230.1 GCA_022447405.1 Planctomycetota bacterium
CCGGCGTCGAGTTCGTGCGGACGGACATGCCCGAGTCGGAGCCGATCCCCGCCCAGATCGACTACTACTCGGAGCGCGAGCGTCGCTCCCACCTCCAGCGGGGGACAGCGAGCGTCGAGACGATCGAGCACTTCCTCTCCGCTTGCAACGGCCTCGGCGTTGACAACCTCACGGTCGAGGTCTCGGGCGGCGAGATGCCTGGGCTCGACGGGAGCGCGCGCGAGTACATCGAGAGCTTCAAGCAGGCCGGCGTCATCGATCAGCGCGCGGCGGCGAAGCAGTTCAAGCTCACCGAGCCGGTCTATGTGCGGGAGGGGAGGGCGAGCATCGTCGCGCTCCCGAACGACGAGCCCGGTCTGATCCTGCAGTACGTGGCGGCCTTTGATGAGGCTGGTGTTGAGGGCGGCACCCTCGAGGTCGCGGTCTCCCCCGAGACCTACGAGGCCGAGATCGCGCCCGCGCGCACCTTCTGCCTCGAGTCTGAGGTCGAGGCGCTGCAGGCTGCTGGCCTCGGGAAGGGGGCGAACGAGGAGAACACCCTGATCCTCGGGCGTGAGGGCTCCACCCCTCGGGTCCCGAAGGAGCCCATCCGGCACAAGCTCTTGGACCTGGTGGGAGACTTAGCGCTCTTGGGCGCAGAGCTCCAAGCCCACGTCATCGCGACGCGCTCAGGACACAAGATGAACGCGGCCTTGGTGCGCAAGCTCGTCGAGCTGATGGAGCAGCAGGAGACGGACGGGGTCGTGCGCCGCGAGACGGAGATGGACATCCGCGAGGTCATGCGGATGCTCCCGCACCGCTACCCCTTCCTGCTCATCGATCGCGTGATCGAGATCGACGGCTTCCGCCGCGCCGTCGCGGTGAAGAACGTCAGCGTGAATGAGCCCTTCTTCCAGGGTCACTTCCCCAACCAGCCGCTCATGCCTGGCGTGCTCCAGCTCGAGGCGATGGCTCAGCTCGCCGGCGTCCTGCTCTTGCGGAAGCTTGAGAACACGGGGAAGCTCGCGGTGCTGTGGGCGATTGATAAGGTCAAGATGCGCGGCGCGGTCACGCCAGGTGATCAGCTCCGCATCGAGGTGGAGACCATGAGGATGAAGGGACAGACCGCGCAGGTCCGAGGCACGGGCTCTGTCGCCGGTAAGGTGGTCTGCGAGGCAAACCTGATGTTCACGATGGTGGACGCCTGAGAGAGAGACATGAGCAGACAGATTCACCCCACCGCGGTCGTTGACCCCACCGCAGAGCTCGGCGAAGACGTCGTCGTCGGCCCGTACGTGGTGATCAACGCTCACGTGCGCGTCGGTGACCGCACCAAGATCGGCCCGCAGGTCGTCGTCGGCGCGTTCACCACGATCGGGGAGGACAACTCCATCCATGGGCAGGCGAGCCTCGGTGGAGACCCCCAAGACTTCTCATATCGGGGCGAGGACACTCGCCTGGAGATGGGGGACCGGAACACTGTCCGGGAGTTCGTCACGATCAACCGAGGCACGGTGAAGGGCGGGGGCGTGACGAAGGTCGGGAGCGACTGCTTGCTCATGGCCTGCAGCCACATCGCGCACGACTGCGAGATCGACGACGGCGTGATCCTCGCCAACAACGTGCTACTCGCGGGCCACGTGAAGGTCGGGCGTCGCGCGAACATCTCCGGCTCAGCCGCCGCGCACCACTTCGTAACGATCGGAGAGTTCGCCTACGTCGGCGGCCTGAGCCGCATGGTGCAGGACGTCCCCCCCTATGTGATCCTCGAGGGCCACCCGAGCCGCGTCCGTGACCTCAACAAGATCGGGATGCTCCGCGGGGGCATGTCCGAGGAGGAGGTCGCGCTGATGAAGGACGTCTTCCGGAGGGTCTTCCGCACCGACAAGCCGCGCACCCAGGTCTGCGCTGAGCTCCGAGAGGGCCCCGAGTTCGAGTCTCCGCAGGTCGCCCACCTCGTCGAATCTCTTGAGAACGCTGACAAGGGACACAAGGGACGCTACCGCGAGCTCTTGCGAGAGGACTTCGCGCGTGCAGGCGCAGAGCTCCTCGGGATCAAGGACAGCTGAGTATGTCCGCAGAGCCCCTGAAGGTCGCTGTCATCGGGGTAGGACACCTCGGGACGATCCACGCCAGGATCTACTCGGAGTACGCGGGGGCGGAGCTCGTCGGGGTCGTCGACCACGACATCGAGCGCGCTCGCGCGCTCGCGGAGGAGCTCGGCTGTGAGGCCGCGCAGGACGTCAGCGAGCTCTCTAGCGAGGTCGACTGCGCGAGCGTGGTCGTCCCGACCTCGGCGCACGCGGCGGTCGCGGTCCCGCTCTTGAAGCGGGGGATCCCGCTCTTGGTGGAGAAGCCGCTCGCCGCGAACCTTGAGGAGGCGGACGAGATCCTCGCGGCCGCCCAAGAGGGGGGCGCAAAGCTCGCGGTCGGGCACGTGGAGCGCTTCCAGCCGGGCGTCTTGCACCTCCTGAAGGAGGAGACGCGGCCGCGCTTCATCGAGTGTCACAGGCTGGCGCCTTTTAACCCGCGCGGGACAGACGTCGGAGTCGTGCACGACCTCATGATTCACGACCTAGACCTGGTGCTCGAGTTCGTGGGCTCCGAGGTGGAGTCCGTGGACGCTGTGGGGGGCGAGATCCTCACGGCGAGGGAGGACGTCGCCTCTGTGCGATTGGTCTTCGCCAACGGCGCGCGCGCGAACGTGACAGCGAGCCGGGCCTCGCTCTCGCCGATGCGGCGCTTCAGGATGTTCTCGAGCGGAGGCTACGCCAGCCTCGACTTCACCAAGAACTATGGGCTCAAGGTCAGCAAGGGGGCGGCCTGGGAGGAGCGGCGCGCTGAGGTCGGGACCCTGAACCTCGCGGACCCGACGAAGCACGCAGAGCTCATGGCGGCGGGCGTTCTCGAGATCAAGGAGCTGGACCTCAGCGGAGAGGAGCGCCCGCTCCAGGCGGAGCTCGCCTCCTTCGTCGAGTGCGTCCGGAGCGGTGAAGAACCGCTGGTCTCCGGGGCAGATGGTCGCCGCGCCCTCGCCCTGGCCGAGCGGATCGTGGCTGAGCTGCACGCCCTCGACTGGTAGTTGCCTCAGCCTGGGCGGTTGCACCCTGGGGGCAGCCTCCTCAGACTGTCTCCCGTGCCCCTAGGGGCAGGAGTTAACAGGTGAGTCACGAGAGCCCTTTCGAGAAGGTGTCCCCGCAGGGGGACTTCCCCGCCATGGAGCACGGGGTGCTTGAGCTCTGGGCTGAGCTCGACGCCTTCCACGAGTCCAATCGCAGGCGCGAGGGGAGCGAACCCTACGTCTTCTATGACGGGCCGCCCTTCGCGACGGGGACGCCGCACTATGGGCACCTGCTCGCGGGGACGATCAAGGACATCATCCCGCGCTACTGGAACATGCGCGGACACCCTGTGGCGCGCCGCTTCGGGTGGGACTGCCACGGGCTCCCGATCGAGGCGCTCGCCCAGGACGCGCTCGGGCTCTCTGGTGCTGGTCAGATCGCTGACCACGGCATCGCTGAATTCAACGAGCAGTGCCGCTCCATGGTCCAGACCTACGTCTCGGATTGGCGGGAGGTCGTCAACCGAATGGGTCGCTGGGTCGACTTCGACGATGACTACAAGACCATGGACATCGAGTTCATGGAGTCGGTCTGGTGGGTGTTCAAGTCGCTCTGGGACAAGGACCGCGTCTATCGCTCGCACAGGATCATGCCGTACAGCTGGAAGCTGACTACGCCGCTCTCCAACTTCGAGGCGAACAGCAACTACAAGGACGTGCAAGACCCGGCGGTCACTGTGGGGATGAAGCTCACAGAGGCGCCGGGGCTTGAGGTGGAGGGCGAGGTCTCTGTGCTCGTGTGGACCACCACTCCGTGGACGCTGCCCTCCAACCTCGGGGTCTGCGTCGGGCCGGAGCTCGAGTACTCCGTCTGCAGCGCTCCTGACCGAGAGGGCTTCTACCTGCTCGCCGCGCTGCGGGTCGAAGCGGTCCTCGGAGAGGACGCCGTCGTTCATCAGACCCTCAAGGGCTCAGAGCTCGTCGGCTGGCGCTACGAGCCCCTGTTCCCCTTCTTCGCCGACGCAGCGGGCGCGTTCTGTGTCTTCTCGGATGACTTCGTCTCGACCTCGGAGGGCACCGGGGTCGTGCACATGGCTCCGGCCTACGGGGAGGATGACTACCGGATCTGTACCCGCGAGGGGCTGGAGCTCGTTGACCCACTCGACGCGGAGGCCTGCTTCACCTCGGAGGTGCCGGACTTCGAGGGCGCACACTGCAAGGAGGCGGACAAGGCCATCATTCGCAGCCTGAAAGACTCTGGGAAGCTCTTCAAGCA
>JAKVCE010000231.1 GCA_022447405.1 Planctomycetota bacterium
CGTCAGCCAGCCGAAAAGTGCGCCGCCAAGGCCGCCCGTCAGCCAGCCGAAAAGTGCGCCGCCAAGGCCGCCCGTCAGCCAGCCGAAAAGTGAGCCGCCAAGGCCGCACGTCAGCAAGACGAAAAGTGCGCCGCCGAGGCCGCCCGCCTCGTTGAGGGCGAGGAAGTAGACGGCGTTGGCCGCGAAGATCGAGGTGAGGGCGCCGCGCGCGTTGAAGCGCCGCCAGCGCACGCCGAAGAAGAGCGTCGGGGTGAGGGTCACGTAGCCCGAGAAGGCCACGGAGGCGAGGGAGAAGATCGACTGGCCGCCGACCTGCCAGAGGAGGAAGACGGCGACCGCGATGACCACGCCGAAGAGGCGCCCGCGGCGGACGTCGGAGCGCTCATCCTGAGAGGGCTTCATGACGTCTCGGGAGAGCATCGAGCCGAGGGTCAGGATCTGGGCGTCGAGGGTCGACATGACGGCGGCCAGGACGGCGAGGAAGCCCACGGCAGAGAGGGCAGGCGGGAGATACTCCGTCACCATCAAGGAGAAGATCTTGTCCGACTCACGACCCTCGAGCCCGGGGAAGGCGGCCGCTCCCCAGACGCCGATCATGACGGCTGGGACCCAGAGCAGGATGAGGGCGAGGGGGTAGAGCCTGCAGATGTTCTTCAAGGTGCGGTCGGAGTCCGCCGCCATCAGGCGCACGAGCATGTGGGGGAAGGCGACCACCGTGAGGGAGATCGCGAGGCCCCATGAGGTCCAGGCAGCGGGCGCGTAGAGGCCGGTCTCCTTGACGCCGAGGAGGCGCTCGTCGTGGTCGCGGACGGCGCGCATCGCGCCCCCGACGCCCTCGCCGCCGCTGACGCCGTCAGAGAAGACGAAGAAGGCTGCGATCATGAAGCCGAGGAAGATCGCCCCCTGCACCACGTTCGTCCACGCGGTCGCGCGCATGCCGCCGAGGGAGGTGTAGACCACCGCGACGACGAGCACCGCCGCGCCGCCGATCCACTCAGGCACGCTGCCCTCTGTGACGACGTTGAGGGTCACGGCCGCGCCGCGGATCGCCGTCACCATGTAGGGCAGGGTGTAGAGGGTGAAGAAGGAGAAGAGCACGATCCCTACGGCGCGCGATCCAAAGCGGCGCGAGTAGAGCTCGGCTGGGGTCAGGGCGCCGTGCTCCTTCGCGAGGCGGCGAGCTGGCGCGCCGATGGCCCAGAAGGTGAGCGGGATCCCGAGCGCGACGATCGGCGCGTTCACGCTGAAGACGCCGAGCCCGTCGTGGTAAGCCTGCCCTGGGATGCCGACCAGCACGAAGGCCGTGCAGTTCGTCCCGAAGAGCGCCATGAAGAGGACGAGCGTCCCGAGCCCGCGGCCCGCGAGGAAGAACTCCTCCGAGGAGGAGCTCGCGCGACGCGTCGCGATCACGCCGACCCCGAGGACGAGGAGGACGTAGACGCCGAGGGCGACGGCGAAGGAGGTCGTGGGGTCCATCAGGAGTCCTCGTCCTCCACCCAGACGGAGCCGCAGAACCAGACGAGATAACAGAAGGCGAGGAACATCCAGGCGATGCGCCAGGCGAGCTCCTCTGGCAGCCAGCCGAAGTAGAGCTCCGTGCCGCGCTCGCGCCAGAAGTCGAGGTGGAGCGCGAGGAGCAGGGCGCCGCCCATCCAGGCGAGGCGATGTCGAATCGTGAGGTTCATCAGGTTGCCCGAGGCATACCACCATTCTCGAACCACCTCGTCGGGCGATCAAGGCGAGGCTCACGCGCGGCTGGGTCGAGGATTACGGGCCCGCGGGCTTGCTGTTTTCGGGGGGTCGCGCCGACAATCATGTGTCGCTCCGCTCGACACCCACCACACACCACACAACGGAGGTTCCCATGCACCGCTCTGCCCTCTTCGGCGTCCTGTGCCTCGCCCTGTCCCCGTCTCTCGCGCACGCCGACGTGCGCATGCCGTCTCTCTTCTCAGACCACATGGTCATCCAGAGAGACACAGAGGCTCCCGTCTGGGGTTGGGCAGATCCCGGTGAGACGATCACCATCACCGGCTCTTGGAACCACGAGAGCGTCACGACGGAGGCCGGCGCTGACGGCCGCTGGATGACGAAGATCGCGACGCCCGCTGCAGGCGGACCTCACCAGATCACGGTGCAGGGCAAGAACCGCGTCCCGATCCGCAACGTGTTCTCGGGCGAGGTCTGGATCTGCTCTGGGCAGTCCAACATGGAGTGGCGCGTGAACATCAGCGCCAACCCTGAAGAGGAGATCAAGAACGGCAACTGGCCCATGATCCGACACTTCGACGTGCGCAACGTCACCTCGACCTCTCCGAAGGAGGACTGCGAGGGGAAGTGGACCTCCTGCTCGCCGGCCACCGTCGGCGGCTACACCGCGGTGGGCTACTACTTCGGTCGCAAGCTCCATCAGGACCTCGACGTCCCCGTGGGGCTCATCGCCAGCAACTGGGGCGGCACGGTGGCTGAGGCCTGGACCAGCGAGGGGACCCTCGCAGCGAACTTCCCTGAGTTCGGCGGCGCCTTGAAGCAGATCGCGCAGATGCGCGAGGGCGGCGGCTCGAACCTCTCTGCCGTGCAGCTGGCCTGGTGGAAGGGCCTCGAGAAGAAGGGCCCTGGCGGGTCCGGAAACTGGATGACGGCCTCCTTCGACGACAGCGGCTGGGGCGCGACGAGCGTCCCCGGCAACTGGAACACGGTGGGGCTCGGCGACTTCGACGGCACGGTCTGGTATCGCCGCGACGTGGAGATCCCGGCCGCTTGGTCTGGCAAGAAGCTCGTCCTCGAGCTCGGCCCTGCGGACGACATGGACCGCGTGTGGGTGAACGGCACGCTCGTGGGTGAGACGACCGAGCACGGCAAGTGGCAAGAGGAGCGGCGCTACATCGTCCCTGAGGGCTGCGTCGAGGGGACCGAGGCCCAGATCACGGTCTGCGTCGTAGACACCGGCGGCGCCGGCTCCCTAGGAGGGAGCCCGGACGCGATGAGGCTGCGCATGGCTGGTCTCTCGGAAGACCTCTCCATCAGCCTCGCGGGCGAGTGGCGGTATCAGAAGGGCATCGCGATCAGCGACCTCGGCTCCTTCCCGATGCAGGCCTCCTTCCACGCCAACTCTCCCACGGCGCTCTACAACGGCATGATCGCGCCGCTCATCCCCTTCGCCATCCGTGGCGCGGTCTGGTACCAGGGCGAGTCGAACCGCGGGCGCGCGCCTCAGTACCGAGAGCTGTTCCCTGCGATGATTCAGGACTGGCGGGATGCTTGGGGCCAGGGCGAGTTCCCCTTCGGCTTCGTGCAGATCGCCCCGTTCAACTACGGCGGTGACACGGGGCAGGCGGCTGCGCTCAGAGAGGCCCAGACCATGACCCTCTCCAGCCCGAACACGGGCATGGCGGTGACGATGGACATCGGGAACCCGAAGGACATCCACCCGGCCAACAAGCAGGAGGTGGGCCGCAGGCTCGCTCTCTGGGCCCTCTCCAACACCTACGGCGAGGAGGGCGTCGTCTACTCCGGCCCCATGTATGCCTCTCACGAGGTCGAGGGGAGCTCGATCCGGATCTCCTTCGAGCACGTCCACGGGGGTCTGGTCGCCGAAGGTGGCGCGCCCAGCCACTTCACGATCGCTGGGGCGGACAAGGTCTTTCACCCGGCAGAGGCCGTGATCGATGGAGACACCATCGTCGTCTCTTGTGAGGCCGTGAAGGCGCCTGTCGCCGCGCGCTACGCCTGGGGCACAGCTGACGAGCCGAACCTCAAGAACGCAGAGGGCCTCCCGTCACCTTCGTTCAGGACGGACGACTGGCCTCAGAACTAGCTCACAGAGGCAGAGACAAAAAGAGACCGCCCCGGCTGGTCAAGACCAGCCGGGGCGGTGTTCGTTTGTTGCGACTTGTGGTCGCTCAGGTCGTGGTCGTCGGGCTCTTCCTCTGCCAGTACACGACGAAGAGGAGGAGGGCGATGAAGCCAGCGATCCCCTGCTCTGAGAATCCCTTGACCATCTCACCGATGTTGCCGGTGACATAGCTCTGGGCGAAGAGGATGTCGATCACGACGCCGGCGAAGATTACGGAGACGCCGAAGTCAGTGAAAGTTTTGAGCCATCCGTTAGCGGTTTGAAACATTGAGTGCCCCTTGAGTAGTCGGTGTTCGTTTGTGGCAACTGTGCCGGGGTTCGATCCTTACAGATACAGTGAAGGTGGGCCCGCCAGGATCGAGGGGTCGCGGGCCCACCTCCTTATCAGATCAAGCTCTAGCCGCGACGCATGAACGTCATGATGAGCAAGAGGGTG
>JAKVCE010000232.1 GCA_022447405.1 Planctomycetota bacterium
CGCGACAAGGTCCTCTCGCGCTGCCTGAAGGAGGGCTACCGCGGCTTCCTCATCGAGGGCAGGCAGCCCACCGCCTTCCTCCACCTGCACCTCGACCCGAGCACGGTGGACGTGAACGTGAGCCCGACCAAGGCGGAGGTGCGATTCCGCGAGCAGCGTCAGCTCTTCGGCTTCTGCGTCAACGCGCTCCGAGAGGCGGTGGCCAAGACGGACATCGCGACGCCCGGAGAGAGCATGGTGCGCTCTATGGAGCGTCGCCAGCTGGCAGAGGACCCCAACCAAGGCCGCTTCCAAGAGCCCGGCGTCCTGCGCCCCACGCCGCCGCCTGTCGTGGCGCGGGAGGTCTCTGGGGCGAAGTATGAGCCTGCGCCCAGGCCAGCCGCTCCCACTGAGCCGGCGCGGTCAGGAGCAGACGAGGCGCCCGCGGTGATGGGGGAGGTCGGCGATGACCTGCGCGGCCCCTTCCTGCAGGTGGCGAACACCTACCTCGTGCGAGCCCTGCCTGACGGCTTCGAGATCATCGATCAGCACGCCCTGCACGAGCGCATCACCCTTGAGGAGCTCCGCAAAGACGTCCTCGCTGGGAAGCCCGAGGTGCAGCGGCTCCTTGTGCCCGAGCTCGTCGAGGTGGCCCGCGCAGAGCTCGAGCGCTTGAAGCCTCGCCTCGAAGAGTTCGCCGCGATGGGGATCGAATTGGAGCCCTTCGGGGAGGCGACGGTCGCCGTCCACGGCTTGCCAGCGCGCCTCAAGAAGCCTGACGCGCAAGGGCTCGTCCACGACCTCATCGCGCTCCTCGAGGAGAAGGGCGAGACGCCGGGCTTGGATGAGCTGGTGGAGGAGGTGCTCCATCGCTGCGCCTGCCGCTCCTCTGTCATGGCCGGAGACGCTCTCAGCGAAGATGAGATCCGCGCGCTGCTCGAGCGCGGCAGGGCGCTGGAGTCCGATCAGACCTGCCCCCACGCGCGGCCCACCCGCGTGCGCTTCGCCTTGGAAGACCTCGAGAAGGCCTTCCATCGCCGCTGAGCCTCAGGGCTTGAAAGACTCGGCCGCGAAGGTCGGGCGCAGGGTCCCGCCGCGCAGCCAGAGCTCGTAGGCAGGCTTGGCCCGGAAGCGCCGCTCGCCATCCTTGAGCTCGAGGCCGTGCACCCGCAGGTGGCGGGGCACCTGGAAGCCGTCGAGGGCGGCCGCCTTGCGAAGGTCCAGGAGGACCAGCTGCGGCTGAGAGAGCGGGAGGCCGTCTGCGCCGAGGGTGTCCTCGATGATCACAGAGAGGCTGAGGGTTGGATCGGTCCTGTGCAGACCGAGGAGGGCGCGCTGCTCACGCCGCGCGCCCTCGGGGAGCGGCGTGGAGGAGAGCAGGTGGAAGCCGTCGGTCCTGATGGAGATCCAGCGCAGACCGGCGGCGCGCTCCTGCAGCTCCGCTGGGATGAGGTGCATGGGAGGCGCTGCGGCGCTGACCTCTTTGGGCTTCAAGCGCGCGATGTCCGTGAGCGCCATGAAGTTCTTCGCGACGCCGACGGCCTCGTCGAGCTGCTTCTTGTCTTCGGCGGCTTCGCGTCCGACGAGCTTGAGGACCTCCTCGCCGTCGATGAGGTAGTCGCCGTCGGGCCCACGCAGGTGCTCGCGCCCGCTCTCGAGGGTCGCGCGCACATAGCCAGGGCTGAGGAAGCGATAGCGGGCGGCGAGGTCGTTGGTCTGGATGTCGTCCGGCCGCACGCGCAGGTGGAAGGCGAGGTCGAAGGCTTTGACGGGCTCCTCAGCGAAGGTCGCCTTCGCGAGGGCCTCCCAGGAGGCCTGCGGGGACTCGGCCACCTCCGCTGCGCCCTCGTCAGCGGGGACGGGCGGGGTGGGGGCGGGCGGCTCCTGCGAGAGGAGGAGCGAGAGGAGGAGCTGGAGGGCGAACATGGAGGAGAGAGGGTAAGCAGAGTACGCAGCGCGAGCGAGTCCCTCTCCATCTATGCCAGAATCTCTGTCATGAGCCAGGCCCCTGGAGACCTCCTCGACGCGCTGCCGCTCCCCTGCCTCGTCGGGGGGACAGCGGTAGGCAAGACCGCCCTCGCCCTGGAGCTGTCTGAGCAGACGGGCTGTGAGCTCATCTCCCTCGACTCCATGCAGGTCTACCGCGGGATGGACATCGGCACCGCCAAGGCGACGGCGGCGGAGCAGGCGCGCTGTCCACATCACATGCTCGACAGGGCGGAGCCCTCTGAGCGCTACGACGTGGCGCGCTACCTAGACGAGGTGCGTGAGGTCTTGTGCGAGCTCTCCGACGCGGGCAAGCGCTACCTCTTCGTGGGGGGCACGGCCTTCTGGCTGCGCGCGCTGATACGCGGTCTCTTCGACGGGCCCTCGCGCGACCCCGAGCTGCGCGCGCGCCTCGAGGCGGTGGTCGAGGCTGAGGGGGCGGAGGCGCTCTTCGCGCGCCTGCAAGCCGCTGACCCTGACACAGCGGAGCGCCTCCACCCGAACGACACGCGGCGGGTCGTGCGCGCGCTCGAGGTCTTCGAGCTCACGGGGGAGCCGCTCTCTAAGCAGCAGCGCGAGTGGGGTTGGCACGACGAGGGCGCGCGAGTGGTCGGCATCGCCTCCGAGGGGGAGGCCTATGAAGAGCGCCTGCGTGCGCGGGTCGAGGAGATGCTCGATGAGGGGTGGGTCGAGGAGGCCGTGGCGATCCGGGATGGCTGCGGCTTCGGCGCGACGGCTGGAAAGGCGATCGGCTACCAAGAGGTCTTGGCGTTCGCAGACGGAGCGCTCGAGCGCGCAGCCTGCGTTGATGAGGTCACGCTGCGCACGCGCCAGTTCGCGCGCAAGCAGCGCACCTGGTACCGAAAGTTAGATGAGGCGAGCTGGATCGAGCCGCCGCAGGAGGGGGAGCTCTCTGTCGTGGCGGCAGAGGTGGCGCTCTCGCTCGGGCTCAGCTGAAGCGACCGCTCAGATACGAAGCGACCCCGCAGTGCGGGGTCGTTCGGGGCTGTCCTCGCGAAGGAGGACGTGAGCTAGCTCCTCAGTTCTGGAACGGGTTGTCCGAGTTGTAGTTGAGGAAGACGCGCTGGCAGGTCTTGCGCACGTGGGCGAAGTCGGCCTTCAGCTTGTCAGAGTAGGCGCCGTCCCTGTCGGAGTCGTATCCGAGGAAGAAGCGGTCCACGCGGGGCGGAATGCTCTCTGCGTTCCAGTGGTCCCAGGAGCGGTTGGGGGCAGGCTCATCGCCGCTGAAGAGCGACTGGCAGCTCGGGAGGAGGACGACGAGGAGGCCCAGGAGGGCAGAGTTTTGGAGGATCTTCTTCATGAGGATGGGGTCCGCAGGCCGGGGGCGGCCCTTGCGGAATAGCGCACCAGTGTAGGGGGCACTAGGAAATGGGTCAACGAGCCACGTTTCAACTCCTGAGAGGGTAAAAGAGGCCCCATGGAGTCGAGGAAGGGAGCAGGGGAGGGCGTGAGCCCTCCTGAGGGTGCTACCGACGCTGTCCCCATGGGTAACCAGGGGTCCGCGCACAGGCCCCGTATAGGCCTCATGGGGGGCTCATTTGACCCTGTGCACGCAGGACACCTCCACGTCGCTCGCGCTGCGATGGAGCGCGCAGGGCTCGAGGAGGTCCTCTTCGTCCCCGCCGCGAGGCCCCCGCACAAGCCGGATCGTGTCCTCACGCCGGGGGCGGATCGCTTGGCGCTCTTGGAGGCTGCGCTCGTGGATCGGGAGGGGATGAGGCTCGTGGACCTCGAGCTCGACCGCGAGGGGCCCTCGTACACCTGGGACACGGTCCTCTCCCTCGAGGAGCTCCTCGGCGGAACGGACGCCGTCGAGCTGCACCTGATCCTGGGCGGTGACAACCTCCCGGGGCTCGGCAGCTGGAGGGAGGTGGAGCGCTTGCTCGAGCGGGTGACGCCGCTCGTCGTTCACCGAGATGAGGAGCTCGAGGACGCGCTCTCCCGCGTCGGCGGTGAGCTCCCAACGCATCTCTTGGAGAAGCTGCGAAGCGGCTTGATCGTCGTCCCACCTCACGCTGCCTCTTCGACGGATCTGCGGGAGCAGCTCGCTCGTGGCGAAGACCCCGGCGCGGACCTCCCCGCGGGTTGCATGGACATCGTGAGGGCGCGCGGCCTGTACGGATGGAGTGGTTGAGCTCACCCGCGGCTGTGGCCGCGCTCGTCGCGCTCTTGGCGACCGCTCCGCTCATTCGACTCGCTCGTTCCCTGGGCTGGCAGGACGCGCCCGGCCCCACTGACCAGGAGCGAAAGCTGCAGCTGCGACCGGTGCCCGTCGTCGGCGGCGCGGCTG
>JAKVCE010000233.1 GCA_022447405.1 Planctomycetota bacterium
CATCGTGCGCCCCGAGCAGCAGCGCCGCATCGAGCGCGGTCGACTCTCCCATCGACGAAGGCGCCCGCCGCGGGAGGCGGCGGAGGCCATCTGTGGGAGCGAGAGAGAACACCGGGATGTCCGCTGACTCATGGGTTCCTGGCTCCTCCTCTACCCCGTACCAGTCACGAGAGTTGTGCTCGTGCGCCCAGAGGACTCCGTCGTCCTCTGGCGCCTCGTCACTGCTCAAGAGCGCGTTCCGCAGGATCGCGCCAGGCTTCCTGAGCCCCTTCGCCTTCTTCCCATCTTTATGGTGCTCGAGGACGACGTCGAGGCGTGAGCGGGCTCGGGTCATGGCGACGTAGAGGATGCAGAGGATGTCTGTCATCCCGCTCTTGTGGTGCTCCCTCCAGAGGGAGTCGAGGGTGGGCTCGACGGCGCTGAGGCTCCGACTGGGCGCGGTGCTCACCGCCTCGATCGCACCGTACGGGTCGGGGCGGGAGGTGTAGACGGGCTCGTGGACGGGGAAGAGCTTCCCGTCCAAGTCCGGCAGGATCACGGCGTCGAACTCGAGGCCCTTCGAGGCGTGGATGGTCATCACCTTCACGCGACCTGCCGTGGGGTCCTCGACGGGCTGGTTGCGCACGTGCTCGACGAAGGCGCGAGGGCGCGCCCCCGCTCGCTCGTCGTAGGCGTGGGCGAGGTCAATCAGCTGTGCGAAGCGGCGCTGATCCCACTCGCTGTACTGCTCGAGCACGACCGGCATGAGCGCGTCGCAGAACGGGCCGAAGCGCTCGCGCGCGAGGCGACGACGCAGCGAGCGCAAAGCCTCGAGGGAGTCAGCGCCCTCCGTGACGCCCAGGGCAGCACCGATCGCAGAGGTCGCAGCGTGGAAGCGCGCCTGCAGGTCGCCGGGGTGGTCGAGCCAGTGGATGATCGAGAGGAGGTGCAAGACGGCCGAGGAGTCGACGAGCGGGTTCCCCCCCTCCCCGCTCGCGAACACGCCCTCTTCGCGGAGGCGATAGATGATGCTCGGGATGCGGCCCTTCTTGCGGACCAAGATCCCGATCGTCGCCGACGGAGCGTCCGCTTGAACGTCCTGAACCCGCTCAACCGTTCGCGCGACGACCTGTCGCCACGCGTCACGCTCCTCGGTGGGCGCGGAGGCCTGGACCACATAGGCAGCGCCGCCTCGGTCCTTGTGCGCCGCGGTGTGCTCCTCCCACATCCCTTCAAACTCGATGGCCGCCTCTTTCCAAGGTTCCTCCGACATAGCGGGGTTCGAGCCGATCGACTCGAAGACGCGGTTCACGGTCTCGAGGACGACACGCGAGGAGCGATAGCTCTTGTCGATGTTCCTGACGACCTCCGCGAGGACAGGCAGGCGCTCAGGGAGCTCTGCGAGGACGCGCGGTTCGGCCTCCCTGAAGCCATAGATTGACTGCTTGACGTCCCCGACGCAGAAGAGCGAGCGCTCCCCGGAACCGTCGGCGAGGAGCTCGGTGATGATCCGCTCAAGGATCCGCCACTGGACCGGCGAGGTGTCCTGGAACTCGTCCAAGAGGAGGTGGTCGATGCGCCCGTCGATTCGGAACCACATGTCGTATGCCGCGTCCATGAGCGGGTTCGCCCCGAGGTCGGGGGCGAGGCGCAGCGGCAGGTCCTCGAAGCGATAGGCCGACTCCTCTGCCTGTAGGTCGCGATGCACCTCGCTGAACTGCTCGAGGAAGGAGAAGGCTGCCTGGTTCTGGCTGGAGACCTCAGCCGTGAGCACAGCCGCGGCGTGATGCGCGAGCGGGAGGGCAGCGTCACAGAACTCCTGAGAGATCTCTGCTTTCTGATAGCTCCGGTCTCCCTGTAGCACCTTCTGGATCGGTCCAGCCTCCAAGAAGTCCTTCCAGCGCCCCTCTTCGATGGCCTCCATGATCCCCACGCGGGACTTGGTGAAGCTCTTGTGCTCGGCCCCCTTGGAGGTGATCGCCCCTGGCGCCGCAGCGAGGAGCTTGGCGCACGCGTCGATCTCATCCTCTGGGAGCTCCTCGAAGGAGGGCTTCACCGTGATCCAAGCCCGCGGACCGCTCTCGGCGAAGGCCTCGCCGAAGCGCCCCACCGTGTCGAACATCGCCTCGTGGACGCGCCGGCCAGCGGCGCGTTGCAGCTGTCGCAGGAGCTCGACCCACTCCTCCTGCTCCTCACCTGAGAGCATGCGCGCGATCGCCTCGCTCTTCAGCTCCTTGGCGTCGACCTCATCGACGATCTTCCAGTCAGGCGGCAGCCCGAGGTCTAGCGCGTACACCTTCGCGATGGACACGAAGAAGGCGTCGAGGGTCTTCACCTTGAGCTGGTCGAGGGAGCGCGTGAGCCCCCCGAGGAGGCGCGTGCACGACTCCTGACTCACGTCGACCCCAGGGAGCTCTCCCTTGAGCTGCGTGAGCTTGTCCTCGTCTGTGATCGCCTCGACCAGGTGTTCGATCACCCGCTCGAGGATCTCTCCCGCGGCCTTGCGGGTGAAGGTCGTCGCCAAGATCTTCTCCGGTGGGACCCCTCTCAAGAGGAGCCCGACGAAGTGGACCACGAGGTTGTAGGTCTTGCCCGTCCCGGCCGAGGCGAGGATCAGCTGATGGGGGTTCGCGCTCACGCCGCGCCCTCCTCGCCCTCTTCTGGAGCGTCACCCGTCAGGAGCCCGACGCCGAAGACCGCGCGCGTGATCGGGTCATAGCGCGGGACCTTGCCTGGAGTGAACCAGTCACCTGCGCGGACCTTGCGGATGACCTCGGCGGCGGCCTCGTCCGCCTCAGCGAGGACCGCGTCGTCCCAGAGCCCCATGCGCGCCTGGATGAGGCCTGTGTCACGAGGGATCGTGATGTAACCGAGCGCCACGTCGCCCTCCAACCCTAGCTCCGACGC
The DNA here is from genome assembly GCA_022447405.1 of Planctomycetota bacterium. Taxonomy (GTDB): domain Bacteria; phylum Planctomycetota; class UBA1135; order UBA1135; genus JAKVCE01. The sequence goes on from JAKVCE010000233.1 coordinate 2,887, forward strand.
GAGGTGCTTGTAGAGCGGCAGCTGCAGGTCTTTCCAGCCCTTCTGCTTCCCGTAAGCGTCGGTAGGTTTGACGGGGTTGTCACCCGACTTGTAGTCGAGGATCGCCCACCCATGCTCGGGGTGATGGTCGATGCGGTCGATGAAGCCGCGGACCTTCATCTCTTCTCCGCACACTTGGAGGAGGTGCCCCTCCCTCCCGGGGGACCACTCGGTGTAGCGGATCTCCCAGCCAGCGCGAGCGCGCGCTGCCTGCCAGCGCGCGAAGTGACGGTAGCGCAGCTTGATCTGCTCCACCTGAATCGCGACCGCTGGCAAGGGGCGCGGACCGAGGCGCTCGAGGACGCGCGCGTCCAAGGCCCTCGTGAGCAGCTCCTCGATCTCCTCAGCGTCCGTCGAATCACGCGCCTCGCTCTCACCGAATTTCTCCAACCCGTGGTGAGCGAGTGAGCCGAAGGTCAGGGGCGTGAGCTCCCGCGCCGTGTCATCGGTGGTGTCGAAGTTCAATACCCGCCGCAGGTAGAAGGCATAGGGCGAGTCCATGAAGGCCTTGAAGTCCGTGACACTCATCGAGTCGATCACAGGCTTGGCCTCGCTCATGGGGAGGACCGGCGCGGGGAGGGGCTCGGTCGAGGGGGCGACGCGCCCGTCCCCTGGGTCAGCGACCATGCGCTGGGCCCGCTCGACGCACTCTGACAGAGGCCGGTGAAAGGCGAGGCGACTCGGGAGGCGCGGCTCCCCTTCGAGAGAGCGGCGTCCAGAGAGGAAGGCCACGTCTGAGCGCTCCGCGAGCAGGGTCGCTGCGTAGACATCGCGCGCGAGGCGGTCTGCATTGGTCGAGAGCTTGAGGACCTCTCTCAGCGTCTCTGGGAGGAAGGGGTGGCCTTGGATGGACTCGGGGACGTTGCCCTCGTTCCAACCCGTCACGATCACCGCGCGCGCGTCGTCGAGGGGGAGCTCGAGCCAGCCCATGAGCTCGACCGTCGGCATCCCGAGCGTCGGCTGCGCTGGGGCGATCGCGGCGCCTGAGAGCGCGCCCGCGGCGAGCTCAACGGCCTCATGGGCGAGGACCTCGCGCCCGCCGAGCCCCTCGGGGAGCGACTCGACCTCCCCGAGCGCGCGCGCTGTGAGCGACAGCGCGTTGATGAGGACGCGCTCCGCCTCCTCGTCAGGCGAGAGCTCGACGCCCTGGTAGACCGTCTCCAAGTACGCGCGGAGCGGACCGCACCAGTCCACGAGCACTCGGCGCTCTCGCGAGGCGAGCTCGCCCAAGACCTCTCCGAGGGAGGCGTAGAGAGCCGCGACCTCGTCCCCAGCACCCTTGGGGTCGCGGAGCCACTCGCCATCGACGCGATCCGGGAGGTGACGGTTGTAGTAGAGGTCTAGGCACT
>JAKVCE010000234.1 GCA_022447405.1 Planctomycetota bacterium
GAGCTTCACGACGGCCTCGCTGCCCTCTCGATCGATCTTGTGCACCTGACAGCGCCTGCCATAGCGAGGCAGATAGACAGAGTCCCCCTTCCGGAGTCCGTCCAAGAACTCCTTTCGCTGCTCCGTGAGCGACGCGCCCACGAGGTGCTGCTCGATCCTGTCAAAGACCGCCTGCAGCTCGGCGCGCTGCGCGACGGGGACACCGTTCAAGAGATTGCGCCCCTGCATGAGGCCGTCCCGCGCGCCGTGCAGGCGCTCATCCAAGCTGCGCTGAGCCTCGTCGGCGAGGGAGTCCGTCTTGCGCGCCAGCGACTCGCGCTCCTCCTCGAGCTCTCGGTTCACCTGCGCAGCATCCTCGAGGCGCTTGTCCGCAGCGCTGCGCGCCTCCTCCGCTCGGAGGCGCGTCGCACGCAGCTCCTCGAAGAGCGCCTTGGTGTCTTCATCGTGTCGTTCGAGCCGCTCCGCGGCGCGCTGCACGAGCTCCTTCGAGAGCCCCAACCGCTCCGCGACCGCGAGGGCCGTGGACTCTCCAGGCGTCCCGATGCAGACGCTGTACCGCGGCTCGAGGGTCTCGACGTCGAACTCCGTGCACGCGTTCTCAGCGCGGGCGTTCCTGAACGCGAACTCCTTCAGCCTCCCGAGGTGCGTGCTCACCAGGCTCTGCGCGCCCCGCGCAAGCAGCTCTTCAAGGAGCGCCTCGCCGAGGGCGGCGCCCTCGTCCGGGTCTGTGCCACCACCGAGCTCGTCCAAGAGGACGAGGGTGTTCGAGCTCGCGCGCGCCAGGCCGTCCCTGATGCGCACGAGGTGGCTGGAGAAGGTGGAGAGGCTCTGCCTGATCTCCTGCTCGTCGCCCACGTCGACGGCGACGCCGTCGTAGAGCGGGACCGCGCTCCCCTCTTTGCAAGGGAAGGGCAGCGCGCAGCGCGCGAAGAGGCCGGCGAGCCCGAGGGTCTTGAGGGCCACGGTCTTCCCCCCCGTGTTGGGCCCCGTGAGGATCAAGAGGTCGAACTCGCCGCCGAGCCGCAGGTCGATGGGGACGACCGCCTCGAGGCGCTCCGCGCGGAGCTCCTCCAAGAGCAGCGGGTGCCGCGCGCCGCGCAGCACGAGCCCTGGGGCTGTCCTCCCCTCTCCCGCGAGCTCGGGGAGCCTCGCCCCCGCCTCCTCGGCCCAACGCTGAGCCGCGTGTGTGACCTCGAGCTTGGCGAGCCCGCGCGCCGCGCATCCGAGCCCCTCCTCCGCGTCGAGGACCTCGCGCGCGAGCTCAGCGAGGATGCGGTTCACCTCGCGGCGCTCCTCCAAGCGACAGTCTGACTGTCGATTCGAGAGACCCACCACCGCGTCAGGCTCGATGTACACCGTCTGGTCGCTAGCCGAGCGATCGTGCAAGACGCCCTTCACCCGCCCTGAGCTCTTCGCCTTGAGCGCGAGGCACAAGCGGCCGCCGCGCAGGTGCACCCGCGCGTCCGCCAGGGAGGAGCGCAGCTTCGGGTCACGCGCGATCGCGCGCAGCTTCCCGTCGATGGACTGTGAGAGCTCGCGCTCCTCGATGCGCAGGCGGTTCAAGAGCGGCGAGGCTTCATCAAGGACCTTGCCGCGCTCATCCACCGAGCGCTTGAGCCGCTCGAGGAGGTCACCCAGGTCTGGGAGCTCCCTCCCCAGCGCTCCGAGCGCGGGCGCCTCAGCGTTGCGGCGCCGGCACCAGTGCGCGACGCGCTCGACCGCGCCGCAGAAGCCGCGCAGGCTCGCGAGCTCCTCCTCTTCGAAGCCGCCCTCCCGCGCAGAGTCCAGGATGCGCGCGGGGTCGAGGACGCCGCCGAAGGTGAGCGAGTCACCCCCCGCCTCGAGCTCGGCGAGCTCTACGTAGAGCGCACGCAAACGCAGCACGGCCTCGTCGCTGAGCGGCACGAGCTCCCGGAGCGCGCGCCGACCGAGCGAGCTCGCGACGTGACGCACCATGGGCTCCTTCGCGGCGCCAAACTCGAGGGCCTCGTGGTCAAACTGAGACTCCGCGAGGAGCTCCTCGTCCGTCCAGAGCTGCATGGCCTCTTCGCTCATGGGGTGGGCCTGCAAGCGTAGAGGTTGACGGCTCGAGTCGCGCCGAAGGGCGTCTGCCACTCATAAGTTCCCAGCACCTCGGAGGCGCTCCAGCCGAGCGCCAGGAGGCGCTCCTGGTAACCGCGCATGAACGCGCGCGCCGGCCGCGCGCCGAGGTCAGGCGGATCGGTCATGAAGAGGACGTCGAAGTCTTGGGCCCAGGCGGCGAGGGCCTCGTCTGTCCAGCCCGGGTCGACGCCCTCAAAGGTGATGTCCAGCGCCCGATGCGCGTCTCGCAAGAAGCGCTCGCGCTCCCCGCCGCGCTCGAGCAGCCCGAGGTGCAGGGCGGCGGGCGAGAGCTCGCTCGAGACCCCCAACCAGCCGACGCGCTCATCCGGCTGCGCCTCCGCGGCGCAAGCGTCGAGGATCCCCGAGACGGTCTCGGTCGCGAGGCCCGCGGTGGGCCGGCGGCGCCCAGCGCCGAGACGGCCGAGCCGCTCCAGCTCACCCTCGACGTACACGCGCTCGGGGCCGGCGGCGGGCATCAGCCCGACCGCTCCTGCCAAGGCGCGTGAGTCCGCTCCGCCCAAGGGGATGACGCAGGCGAGGAGGACCCAGGGGATCGCGCGCCCTGCGCGAGCGCTGGAGCTCGCCCAGGACGCGAGGCCTAGGGCCGCGAGACACCAGAGCGCGGGCGCGAAGGGGACGAGGAAGCGATCGAGGTGGAAGGGGTGGGACCACAGGATGGCGGCCGGAATGAGCGCGGCGACGCCGAGCAATCGCGCGCCGGGCTTTCCGAGGGAGCGCGTAGAGCAGGCGACCCCGAAGAGCACGAGGAGGAGGAGCCGCGGCTGGAGGTGAAGCCCTGCCCCCCACTCGACGAGCCGCCGCGCGGGTGAGAGGTAGGTCGTCTCCAGGTTCCCAGAGAGGAAGCCCAAGAAGGCCTCGCGGTGCACCGTGGCCAGCTCAGCCCCGCCGGGGAGCGGAAGGAAGAACCACCAAGCGCAGAGCGCGAGGGGAGCCGCTGCCAAGCGCGCGGCGCGACCGGGCATCGCGCCCGCCGCGCCCGCGCGCGCCTCCCTGATCCATTCGAAGAGCAGGTCGCTGGCCAAGGCCGCGCCGAGGAGCAAGCCGTAGTTGAACTTGGTGAAGAAGACGAGGGCGAAGGCGAAGCCTGCCAAGAGGTCTCTCGGCGGGAGCCCGGGGCCGCGTCGGAGCCAAGCGATGAGGGCCCAAACCACGGCGCACGCGGTGGGCACCGCGTGGAAGAGCGTGCCGGCGTAAGCGCTCGCCAGAGGCGACGCAGCAGAGAGCGCGAGCGCGCCCCAAGCGGCCCATCCACGCGCGCGCTCCTCGAGGCCCGCTCGCGCTCCCGCCGCGATCGTGAGCTTGTGCGCCCCGCCCATGGTGAGGCCCCAGAGGAGCACCCCCATCAATCGCGCCGCCGCCTCGGAGGGACCGGTCAACGCCTGGACGACACCTAAGAGCGTCGGCCAGACGAAGGGGTACTGCGTGCAGGAGTGGAGCGCGTCCATCGCGCCGCCCAGCTCTCCGGCGCGGAGGTAGAGGGCCATGCGCGCGGCAGGCAGCTCAGCGTGCTGGCTCTCGTCCCAGCCCCAGGTCACGTCCTCGGCGCCAGCCATGAGCTGCCAGCAGACCCAGGCTGCTGCTGCGACCCAGGGGAGCGCGCGAGCGCCCTGGGCGCGGCTGTCTTCAGACGCACCGTTCATGGAGGCATTCTAGGCACCCGGGGGGTGGCCGGAATACACTGCGTAGGCGCCACCCTGCGCTCTGGACGTCCCAAGAGCCGGGCTCTCCCCCACGGCGCCAGCAGAGGATCCACATTGAGCCACAGAGACGAGCACCAAGACCAATTCGAGACCCGCGCGATCCACGCCGGTCAGACCCCGGACCCCAACAACGGCGCGGTGATGCCGCCGGTGTACCTCTCGAGCACCTTCGAGCAGGACGCCCCTGCGGTCCCTCGCCAGGGCTACGAGTACTCGCGCACCACAAATCCGACGCGGACGGCCCTCGAGGAGAACGTCGCCTCCCTAGAAGGCGGCGCCTGGGGACTCTGCTTCGGCTCAGGGCTCGCCGCGACCAACGCCCTCCTAGCGAGCTTTGTACCGGGCGATCACATCGTGGCTGGCAACGACCTCTATGGCGGGACCCACCGCATCTTCC
>JAKVCE010000235.1 GCA_022447405.1 Planctomycetota bacterium
AGGGGTTTCTCCGCTTCGGATTGAACGCGGCCAGGTCATCCCTGACGATCAAGGGGTCAGTTGTCCGCTGGCCGCGGAGGCGCGGCGACGCCACGCCACGCGGCAGAGATCGCAGTGAACACCCAAGCGAGGAGACAGGCAAATGCACGAAGCCATGGACCAGAGGCCTGAGGGACCCGGCGAGGGGACAGGTCAAAGCAACGATGTCGAGGTGATCGAGGCTGCAGCAGAGGAGGCCCCTGCTCCCCCCAGCCCCTTCGGTAGAGCGGACGCAGCAGCCGAGGAGGCGGCGCGTGAGGTGCCACCGATCGTGGACATGCCTCAGGAGGAGAGCGCGCCCGTCGCGGAGGCTGAGCCGGTCACGGCCCCTGTGAGCGAGGCTGCCACAGCGCCAGCGCCCGAGCCCGTGCAAATGACAGCTCCTGCTCGCGCCCCGACCTCGCCTGAGCCCGCCCCCGCTGAAGCGAGCGGTGAGCGCTCCGTCTATGACGACCCCATCCTTGGGCCCCTCAAGCGGCTCTTGGTGGACCTGGTCGGCGAGGAGTGAGCCACAAGGAGTGAAGAGGTCGAGCTAGCTCGACCTCCTGGGCTCTTCGAGAGCGCTGCGGCTGGGGTCGCGTGGGCAGGTGTGTGGAGCGCGAGGCGAGAGGAATTCCAGATTCGCTCTCATCTTGAGGGTCCTGGAGCCGAAAACCCTCCCGGAGGCTCCTCTCGGGGTCTGCAAGAGCTATGGGAATGCGCATCCACACGAACCTGGCCTCGATCACGGCCCAGAGAAACCTCTTCGCCGCTTCACGGCGCGTCGAGGGCAGCATGGGCAGGCTCGCCTCTGGTCTCAGGATCCAGCGAGCTTCAGACGACGCCGCTGGTCTCGCGGTCTCTGAGCGCATGCGCATGCGCTCACGCTCCTGGCAGCAGGCAGAGCGGAACATCGCCGATGGCAAGAGCCTCGCGTACTTTACAGAGGGACTCTATGCGGAGGTGGGCGACATGGTCGCGCGCCTCCGTGAGCTGGCCATGGCCTCCAGCAACGGGACCCTCTCCGACGCTGACAGGAGCTCCCTGCAGGCCGAGGCGACTCAGCTCCTCGAGGAGATCGACCGCGTCGCTGTGGACGCACACTACAACGGCGAGTCTGGGATCCCTGTCGCCGATGGCTCGATCCTGCGCGTCCCCATCCAGGTCGGGATCCACGCCGACGACTTCGTCTATGTGCGCCTCACGGGGATGGACACCACGCGCCTCGGCATCGACACCGTGGACGTCTCTAACGCAGCGGCTGCAGAGGCATCGCTGGCTGGGATCGACACGGCGACGCAGCGCGTCGCCCGCGCGCGGGGGAGGATCGGGGCAGACCTGAGCGTCCTCGAGAGCGCGCTCGCGAACGCCAGCGTCACGAAGACGAACCTGGAGAGCGCGGTCAGCCGCATCCGGGACGTCGACGTCGCCTGGGAGACCGCTGAGCTCGTGCGCGCCAACATCCTCCAAGAGGTCTCCACGAAGGTGCTCGCTCAGGCCAACCTGCAGCCTGAGCTCGCGCTTCAGCTCCTCTCCTAGCTGATGGCGCTTGCGGCAGGACCCCTTTTGGGGGGATGCTGTGCGGGCCAGAGGCACTGAACCCGACCTATGACAGACTTCAACTCAAGCGCGCGCGACAGCTACTCAGTCCAGGACTACTCACCCCGTGAGCTGATCGAGGGTGTCGAGCTCATCGAGCTCCGACGCTTCAATGACGACGGCGGGGCGATGACCGAGCTTGGTCGACTCGACGGCGGCATGCATCAGGGCGTAGAGGGCTTCGAGGCCAAGCAGATGAACTACTCGGTCCTGGAGCCCCAGGCGATCAAGGCCTTCCACCTGCACACGCGGCAGACCGACGTCTGGTACGTGCCGCCGAGCGACAAGATCCTCTTGGTGCTCGCCGACGTGCGCGAGGGCTCGAAGACCGAGGGGCAGGTCATGCGGATCGTCCTGGGCGACGGCAACTCAAGGCTGGTGCGGATCCCTCCCGGGGTCGCGCACGGCTGCAAGAACCTCCGGCCCGTGGACCCGGGAGCGATCATCTATTTCGTGGACGTCCAGTTCTCGGTCGGCGAAGAGTGCGACGAGGGCCGCCTGCCCTGGGATCACTTCGGCGCCGAGGTCTGGGAGGTCGAGCGGGGCTAGGCGCCAGCGGGCTCGGTGACCTCGATCATGCGCTCGAGGGCGCTGCGCGCGTGGGTGATGAGCTCGGCGCGCTCGTCAGGCTCGAGGCGATCCCGCTCGCCGGTGAGCTCGTTGACGGAGTCTCCCGCCATGACGCGGTTGGCGTCAGGCGCCTCGCCCTTGCGGAGCAGGTCGAGCATCCCCGCGAGGTGAGGGGGGTCGTTGCGGCTCATGGTGGCGCAGCCGCAGCCTGAGGTGCCGAAGCCGGGGTCCGGGATGTCAGCGAGGTGCATGACCTCGACGCCGCGCTGCTTGCCGAGCTCGCGGGCGTTCGTGACGAAGTGACCCTCGGTCCCGATCACGAGCTTGGAGCCCGGAGCGGCCTCCTCGACCGCCTTCCAGAGGTAGGCCGTGCTGCCTGAGCCGTCGGCGGCCTCCACCACCTCGAGCTTGGACTCGGGGTGGACGAGGACCGTCCAGTCGCGCTCCTGCCACCAGCGCACGTGCCCCTCGGTGAAGACCGTGTGCACGCCGCAGTAGGAGCCCCACAAGATCATCTCCGCCGAGTCGAGCGCGGCGAGGCCGCCCTCGACGTGGGCGTCGTCCACCGGGAAGGCGCCGCGGGTCTCCTCGGCGGAGGCGAGGCGCACGACCTTGGAGAGGTCCATGCCGAGGCGCGCGGCCGTGTTGCGCCCGAGGTGTTCGTCCGGGACGAAGAGGACCTTCTGCCCGTTGCGGCGCGCCCACTCGACGATCAGGTGCGCGTTGCTGCTCGTGCACACTGCGCCGCCCGTGCGTCCAGCCAGCGCTTTCAGGCGACCAGAGGTGTTCATGTAGGAGACGCAGACGAGGTCGTCTCCGTAGCGCTCGATGAGCTGCTCGGCGACGGGGAGGACCATGTAGTCCTTCGCGAGCATCTCCATCGTGCAGCCTGCCTTTGGGTTCGTGATCCACACGTCCTGGTCTTCGTTCGCCAAGAGGGCGATGGACTCGGCCATGAAGTGGACGGCGGACTCGACGATCACCTTCTTCTCAGGCTGGCGCGAGGCCTGTACCGCGAGGGCGTAGCTGTCGGCGATCGCGCCGTCATAGCGCTCGACGAGCTTCACGATCTCGCCGCCCATGTAGAAGTGGGCTAAGAGGAGGAGCGAGTCTCCGAAGTGATCCTGAGCGGGGCGGACGTAGCTGTCGAGCCAAGGCAGGATGGTCCCCGGCAAGCGGTCGGGGAGCGCGAGGAACTCCTCGGCGTAGGGCTTGAACTCTTCGGAGTACCAGTCGAGGGGCAGGTCCGTCTGGCAGAGAGGGAGCTCGGGTCGCAGCGCGAGGCCGCTGGTCGTGGGGCGGGTGTTCATCTTGGGCTCGAGAGCGGCCGCACAGGATATCCGCTCTCGCTCGGAATGGGCTCACTCTGCTGAAAGAGAGGGGGCTACGAGTTTTCATCGGATCGTGCTCCCAAATCTGCCGGCTCAGGTAAGGTCGAGACATGGGGGTCGATCGCAGGGATCGACGCCACCCGGCTGCAGGCCGGGCTTCTATCACAAGGCAGGGACTCAGCTCACATGGCGCCGCGACCCGAACTGGGAATGGCGCTGCGGAGACGGGGACCGAGAGACGCTCGGCCCGAGCGCGGGCCGATGGGACAGGGAGACGACAGCCGCTGGCTGTCGCAGACCGCATGACTCAAGACATCCGAGCTCTAGACAACGGTGATGAGATGTTGGTCTTCGTCTACGGACGAATGAAGCAGGGAGGGACAGATCACGCGGTCCTTTCTGGATCCAAGTTCCTTGGCGAGGTCCTGACGGCACCGCTCTACGATCTCGTAGACCTCGGCGGTATGCCCGGCCTCATCACGGGGGGCGAGGTGGCGGTCCACGGGGAACTCTACGCCGTGGACGGCCGGACGCTCACGAACATTGATGAGTTCGAAGATCACCCCGACACCTTCCATCGCGACACCTTGATCCTCGAGGACGGTCGCGAGGTCTTGGGCTACGTCCTGCCTGCAGCCCAAGCCACAGGCTTCCCGCACATGAACACGGGGACCTGGAACGAAG
>JAKVCE010000236.1 GCA_022447405.1 Planctomycetota bacterium
TCTGCGGCTACGCCGCTGGCGCGAGCGAGAACTGCTACATGGGCTCTGGATCCCCGCTCTCGGCGCACCAGGGGTGGATGAGCTCCAGCGGCCACCACAGGAACCTCCTCGGCGCCGGGCACCGAGAGATGGGGAGCGGGGTCGTGAGCAATTACTGGACTCAAAACTTTGGTCGTGGCACCGAGTTCCTGAATGATCTTCAAACATGGCGAGACTAATTCTTGAAGAGGGAGGCGAGCGCCGCGCGTTTCGCTTCGATCAAGGCAAGCTCACGATCGGATCCGGCGAGGCGTGCACGCTCACGCTCAAGTCACCCGACGTGGCAGAGGTTCACTGTGACCTGGAGTTCGCGGGAGACAAGGTCACCCTCCGCGCGCGCGCTGGCGTGCAGCCGCCGGTCGTCAACGGCGCGCCTGCGCCGGGTGAGACGGTCTTAGGCGCCTCCGCCGTGATCGGGATCGGATCGGCGACGCTGCGCCTCGACCTCGACGAGAGCGCGGCCCCTCAGGCGGCTCCGAAGGCGGCGCCCCAGGCTGCGCCTGCCGCGGCCTCGCGTGGCCCCGTGGCTGCGGCCAAGAGCAAGGAGGAGCGGATCTCCTCCGCGAAGCCAGCGGCGAGGAGCGGGGCTCGAGTCCAGCGCGCCAAGCGGTCGGTGAGCAGGGGCATGCCGAGCTACGTCTACGCGCTGATCGGCCTAGCGGTCGTCGGTGTCGGCTTCATGGTCTACAAGAACATGGACCTCGACTCAGGGACGGGATACTCCCCTGTGGAGCGCATCAGGGTGGCGACTGCGAACTTCAACGACGCCAACTATGGGGGCGCGAGGCAGTCCCTCGACCTGATCGACGAGGAGACCTTGGCGGGGCTGAGCCCGGAGCTGCGCAAGAAGTACAACGAGCTCCGTTCGCGCCTGGCTGAGAAGGCGAAGGAGAGCGATCTCGCCATGGCCAACGACCGAGGCACGAAGTGGAAGTCGACCCAGCTCGACCGCTTCAGGACGGATCGCCTGCACGGCGCGAAGCCGCCGCGCGAGCGCGTGCGTGTCTACTTGAAGCGCGTGCGCGAGTTCAAGGAGCGCTGGCCCGCCCACCCTGAGATGGATGAGGTCTTGCGCTATGAGTCGCGCTTCAAGGAGATCTGCGACCTCTCCTCTCCGGCGACCTTCACAGACATCGCCTACGAGGTGAAGACCATGACCTGGGCCTTCCCCAGGGACTACAAGGGGGCCTTCGCGCTGATCGAGAGGCACATCATCGACAACCCCGGTGACGCCGCGCACTGCAACGAGCTCTTGGCCACGATGCGGTCGGAGCAGGAGGAGTTCTTCCTCGATCGGAAGCTGCAGGTCCGATACGAGTGGGAGCGCAACCAGAAGGGTCAGGCGGTCGAGATCCTCATCCAGCTGATCCTCACCCTCGGGGACGAGGACATGGTCCAGGAGTCAGCGGACGAGCTGGTCTCCATGAAGGGGATCGAGGACTGGTTCAGGGGCTACAAAGAGGATCGTCCGGAGCAGTTCGCTGAGCTTCGTAAGCACCCAACGGTTGGTGCGAAGGTCAGCTCGCTCGGACTCTAGCCCTCAGCTGTCGCCGTCGTTCGCGCCGGGGAGGTCCGCTCGGTCGGCGCGCGCAGCGAGCGGGATCGCGTCGAGCGTCCCAGGGCGGGTGCGCCAGCGCGGCTGATACCAGGACCCCTGCTCCGGAGTCTCTAGGATCCATGCGGCGCGTGAGGTCGAGCGTGGCCTCCTTTTTGGAGAGGCCCTCGTCGATCGAGAGCGGGGCGTCGAAGGTCACGCGGTACCGCGATGCTCCCCTCGGGAGGTAGCAGCGCATGGGCAGGATCGCGCAGCCTGAGGAGCGCGCGAGCGCGGCGGGGGCCGTCATGGTCAGGGCAGGGACTCCCAGGAAGGGGAGGAAGGCGCCCGCCAGCCTGCGCACCTCCATGTCTGCTAGGAGCGCGACCGGGCGCCCCTCCCTTAGGGCGTCCCTGAGCGCTCGCGGGTGCGTGTTCTGTGGCAAGCTCTCGACGCCGTAGGCGGCGCGCAGCCTGCGCAGCCAGCCGCTGCGGTCGAGGCCGACGGCGATGGGGACGCGCCCGCTCGCCAAGATGCGTGGGGTGACGCTCGCTCCCAGGAGCTCCCAGTTGCCGATGTGCCCGGTAGCGAGGATGACACCGCGACCCTGCTCGAGCTCCTCATCCAGGAGTCGGACGGACTCATCGAGGGCGACCTGCTCCTCCAGCCACTGTTCTGTGCGCGCGGCCGGGCGACCGCCCAATTTCAGCCTCGAGAGCTGCGCCCACTCCGTCGCGAGGCGCGCAGCGTGGCGGAGCGAGCCCTTCATCACACTCCGTCTCTCACCCTCGTCTAGCTCTCCGCCGAGGGTCAGGTCGAGGTTCGCGCTGGCCCGCTCGCCGAGGGAGCTCACGCTCGCGGCGGCGGCGACGCCTCGGAGGAGCGCAGATGTGAGCGCGGGGGGGAGACGCCTGGCGACTCGCTCTAGGAGCGGGTCGCCGCAGGTCAGGGGGGTAGCCGGACCTCCTGAGATCCCGCTCTCCGCGCCTCTATGGGCTGCCTCCCTCGTATTCGCGGCTGTCATCGCGCTGAGATGCTAACGCTTGTCACGGGTGCGGGAGCTCTGCTGCTAGAATCCCCGCGCTTTGCGGCTCGAGCGATATGTCCTAGCCCAGCTCGCCTTCGCGTTCTTCGTCGCGGCAGCGGGGATCCTCTTCATCGCGACACCCGCGATGGCGGTGAGCGCTGTGCACAAGCTCTCGGGGGTCGGGACCCTGGCTGTGCTCTCGTACCTCCCCCTCGTGCTCGCGGGCTTCATCCCATACGCGACGCCGGTCTCGCTCTTGCTCGCGCTGGTCACCACCTACGGGAGGCTCGCGGCGGACAGAGAGTGGACCGCGATCCAGATGGCGGGGGTCAGCCCTTGGCGGATGATCCGCCCTGCCCTGCTCGTCGCCGGGACGGTGGGGGCCCTCGCGCTCGTGATGAACGCGGAGGTGCTGCCGCGGATGAAGTACGAGCAGAAGGCCTATCAGATCCGCGCGCTCCGGGACGCCGTGCGAAACCTCTCGCCAGGCAGGACGGAGCTGAGCTTCGGTGAGTTCTATCTGACCGCGAGGTCTCGTGACGGGGACGTGTTCCGCGACGCCTTCATCCAGGTCCCTGAGACGGAGGAGTCCCCGGCGCGAAACTTCTTGGCAGGAGAGGTGGAGTTCACCTTCGACTTCGAGCGCATGCACGTCGCGCTAGGCGACGTCCAGCACGTCCAGCGTGACGAGGAGGAGCCCTTCGAGCTGCAGAGCGAGGAGACCGTGCTCTCGATCCCTTTCGCCGCGCTCGTGGATGGCAAGGACCCGACCTGGACGGGCGCGCGCTATCAGCGCTCCTTCGAGCTCCTAGACGCTCACGAGGCTGGCGAGCTGCGGCCCAAGGACGAGCGGCACTACCGCTGGGAGTTCCATCAGCGCATCGCCCAGGCGGCCTCATGCCTGGTCTTCGCGCTCTTGGGCGCATCCACGGGCCTGCTCCTACGGCGAGGTACGCGCATGGCGGCCCTCGCCGTCGCGGTCGGGTACGCCCTGGCCTACTGGCTCATCGCGCTCCGTCTCGGTAAGGAGCTCGCGATCTCTGGAGACATCCCCGCAGCCCTCGGGGCTTGGTCAGCGGTGATCTTGACCGGTACCGTCGGGGTCATCTTGACGAGGAAGGCTTTCTCACGATGACCGGTCGCCGCCTAGCCCTTGGCGGTCGCCTCGACCGCTACGTCGCCTCGCTCTTCGCAGCGTCCTGGGCGACGAGCTTCCTCGTCGTGGTGGGGCTGTTCCTCATCATGGACTTCGCCCAGAACTTCGACGACTTCCTCGAGGTCTGGCCGGACGGGACCCAGCCCGGGACGGAGCTGGTCGCGACCTACTACCTCCTGAACATCCCCAGCCTCTTTTTGCAGTGCGCGCCCTTCGTCTGCTTCGCCGCGGGTCTTTTCACCCTCGGTAGGCTTGCGAAGCACAACGAGGTCCAGGCGGCGCTCGCCGCGGGCTTGGACGCGCGCCGGGTCCTGCTCCCGATCTTTGTGGGCGGGGTCCTCTCGATGATGCTGATGGTCGTCGTGCGTGAGCTGGGATCCACAGACCTGGCGCGACAGCGAGAC